>JAQVXB010000059.1 GCA_028709405.1 Candidatus Shapirobacteria bacterium | reverse complement strand
TCATCAATAGCAATTATTTGATCATTTTTATTTTTTTCTAAAAATTGGCGACCAATGAACCAGGCTAGGGGGGTAACAAGTAAAAGAGAAGAGAGTGATATAGCTGAAACGAAGGAATTGAGTGATTGTGATAGGATTAGAACTAGAAAAAGTGAAAAAGAAAGAGTGGTGGAAACTGGATTTTGAAAGGCAATGATAAAAAGGAGAAAATAAATTAAAAAGAAAAAAGGAGAATTTAGACTACCAGTAGCAAAAACAATGATGTTTATTAAAAGGGCAATTAAGTGAAGAGAGAAAGTTTTTTTGGAAAAATATAAGATTAGAAGGGTAATAGAAATTAAAGCAATTAGTTGAGGTGAGAAATAAAGGAAATTGGAGATGGAAAAAAAATAGGAAAAAAGAGAAACGGCAAAAAATAAAATAATATTAATAATTTGAGGCATATATATAGTTAATAGTATCTAGTATTTAGTATGAAGTATCAAGTTTTTGGTCGAAAATGATAATATTTATCAATGATATTGTTGGAAAAAATACAAAAACTTAAAATAGTCGATGGATTATTAGTATTAGGATTTTTGTTGGTTATATTAGGAATCGGGATGAATTTTAAGGATCAATTTTTAGTCGAAAATGAAAAGGTAAAAGTTGAAAGTAAAAATATTAGTCCAGTAATTAAAAATGATGTACAAGTTGATAGTGAAGTAGTTATTGATATATCAGGAGAGGTGATGAAGCCAGGAGTTTATAAATTAAAAAATGGGTTGAGAATTGAGGATGTTTTGATAATGGTTGGAGGTTTAAATGCTAAAGCAGATCGGGATTGGGTAGATAAAAATTTGAATCGGGCAGAAAAGGTTTACGATGGACAAAAGATTTATATACCTAACAAGTTGGAAAGTGAAAAGTTTCAAGTTAAAAGTTCATCAAGTTTGTCAGATAATAAGGTTATAAGGTTAAATTCAGCTAGCTTGGAAGAGTTAGATAAATTGGATGGAGTAGGACCAGCAATTGCTCAAAGAATTATTGATTATCGAACAGAAAATGGAGGATTTAAGAGTGTGGAGGAAATTAAATTAGTGCCGGGAATAGGGGATAAAATGTTTGAAAAAATTAAGGATGAAATACAATTATAAATTTATATTGGCTTGATGACATTTTTACCGTGCTCGACCCCTGCGGTAGTGCACCTTGGATGCTTGCGCGCGGAAAAATATCATCTGCGCCAATTTTTAAAATGAAAAAAATAAATAATTTCTCCCTTTTGTCAAAGGGAGATGCGGCGAAGCCGAGAGGGATTTTTATTTGGATTTTAATAATTTTAGTTGTTGTTTTTATATATAAGTTTATAGATAAGGATGATTTGATAGGGGTTATTTTTCAAAATTTACCACCAAGGGAGGCGAGTTTAATGGCGGGAATGGTGTTTGGAGATAAAAATAATTTTGATAAAAATACTATTTTAAATTTTAGAGATAGTGGGGTAATTCATATTATGGTGGTTTCGGGAACTAATATAGTGTTGGTGTTTCGTGGTTTAGTGGAAAGAATTGCAAGTTGGTTTGGGCGAAGACGGGCGATTATATTAGGTTTTGGAGTGACTTTGATTTATATTAATTGGGTGGGATGGGAAATACCAGCAGTTAGAGCCTTTTTATTAATGAGTATTTTTTATTGGGCGCAACTTTTGGGAAGAAAATTCAACTTGTTTCGGGCTATGATTTTGATTGTTTTAATAATGGTTTTGGCTGATTATAGGGTTTTTTTGAGCGGAAGTTTTTATTTGAGTTTTGTGGCTTTTGGAGCAGTGGTGATTAATTCAAATAAATCGCGAAGGTGGTGGAGTGATTTATGGAATTCGTTTTGGGTGTCTTTATGGATTTTACCTATTTTAGCTTTGTTTTTTGGGAAAATTAGTTTAATAGCACCAATCAGTAATGCTTTGATTTTGTTTTTAGTGGAGGTAGTGACGATTTTGGGAATAATGGGGAGTTTAGTGAGTTTAATAGTTCCGATTTTTGGGAAAATTGTTTTATGGGTAAGTTATCCAATATTAAAATACATACTATTAATAGTAGATGGATTGGCTGGTTTTAAATGGGCGAGTGTGGAAATTAAATTTAATTGGGTATGGATGGTGGGATTTTATTTGATATTGATTACTTTATTAATTAAAAACTTAATTAAAAAATCTTCATTACAAAATTTTTTATAATCGGTGAGATCTGCGGTGCAGGCTCAATATTATAAAAAATTGTAATTTCAGATTTTTTAATATATGAAATATAGATTAATTTTATTTTTATCATTGATAATTTTGGTAATTTTGTTTTGGTTGACATTGCCGTCGAAAAAAGTGGAAGTAGTTTTTTGTGATGTGGGCCAAGGTGATGCGGCTTTGGTGATTTATAAAAGTTGGCAAATGATGATTGATGTGGGACCAAATAATAAAAAGGGGTTAAAATGTTTGGAAAATAATTTGCCTTTTTGGGATAAAAAATTAGAAGTGGTGTTGTTGACTCATGGAGATAGTGATCATGTGGGAGGATTAGAAGATGTATCTAAATTTTATAAAATTGAGCAAATGTTTAGTTCAGAAAATTTGAATCAATATGATGTTATTAAGACTGATTGGATTAGTTTTGAGGTGGTCAATCCGGCTAAAAAAGTAGAAAAAGGAAATGATAATAATGAGAATTCAGTGGCAGGAATTTTAACCCATTCGGAAAGCTCAGGGCAAGGTTGGTCGATTTTTATGAGTGGGGATATTACGGCTGATGTGGAGAGAAGATTGGTGTGGCAGAAAATTTTAACTGAAGAAGTAGATGTATTGAAAGTGAGTCATCATGGATCTAAAGATGGAACAACTGATGAATTGTTGGAGATATTGAAACCAAAAATGGCAGTAATAAGTGTGGGAGTAAAAAATAAATATGGTCATCCGACCAAAGAAGTATTAGACAGATTAACTAAAAAGGGAATTGAAATTTTGAGAACTGATTTAGAGGGAGATATTATCGTAAACAGTTTTTGAAATTTGTTTAATAAAATTAGCCGCTTGATTAAAATCGTTAGCGCGACTCATAATGCATAGAAGGTAGGGTTTTTCTGGAAGATACACAATACCACAATCGTGAAGTTGTTTTTCTCTGCTGGGTAAAAATTGGCGTTCACCAAATTTATGAGAAACAGTGATATTTTGAGGAACACCGGCAATAAGACCTTTATAATATTGAGTTTTAGATAAGATGTTTAAGGCCTTTTCTGACATTTTCTCTTCTAAATAGGAAGAATTGAATAAAATGCGAAAGAAGGAAGAGTAATCTTTAACAGTAATAATATTTCCATTTGGGTCTTGTTGAGCTCGGGATATGTCAACATCGAGATCTTGATAGACTTTAAAAATCTTCATGTTGTCAATATGATCTAACAAAAGCTCGTAAGCAGCATTGTCGGAATAAATAATCATTCGATTAATTAAGTCTTCAACGGTGTATTCTTTGTCTAATTCTAATGTTTGAGTTGGGGTAATGTTTTGTTGACTGTAGTCAAAATCTTTAGTGTTGACAATCTTTTTTTCTAAAATTAATGGATTCTCTTCAGCTTCTTTTAAATAAGCGATCATAACTGGAACTTTTATAAGACTGGCGGGAGAAAAATATTCTTTTTCATTAATACCTAGCCAGGGACCGTTGTTTAAATTACGATAATAGATGGAGGCGAAACTAATTTTGTTGTTGTCGATTTCTTGGTCA
>JAQVXB010000058.1 GCA_028709405.1 Candidatus Shapirobacteria bacterium | reverse complement strand
TTGGAAGGTAGAGTTTATCGGGCCTAAAAAGGCAATGGAGATTGGTAGATTAGTGGTAGCAGACAAAGAGATTCCGGTTTTTGGGCAAATGGATCCAGCTAAAATTCCATGGAAAAATTATGATGTGGATGTGGTGTTGGAGTGTACAGGGGCTTTTACTGACAATAAAGCTTTGGCTCATATAAAAGCTGGGGCAAAGAAAGTGGTAATTAGTGCACCAGCTAAAGACCCTAAAATTCCAGTTTATATTTTGGGGGTAAATGATGATAAGTATAAGGGAGAAAAGTTAATTTCAAACGGATCATGTACAACTAATTGTGTGGCACCTATAGTTAAATTAATAGACGAAAAAATTGGTTTTCAAGAAGGAACTTTAACCACAATTCATGCTTATACTACCAATCAAAATATTGTTGATGGAAATTGTAAAGACCCACGACGTGGAAGAGCAGCGGCAATAAATATTGTACCGACAACAACTGGGGCGGCTGAAGCAGTAATCGCCTGTTATCCCGAGGCAAAAGGAAGATTTGCGGGGACAGCAATTAGAGTGCCTGTTGTTTGTGGAAGTTATTCTGATTTAACTTTTAAATTAGTTCGAAAAACGACAGTAGAAGAAATTAATTCCTTGTTTGAAGAAGCAAGTTTAGAACCACAATTAGTGGGTAAACTAAAAATATCTTATGAACCGTTGGTGTCTTGCGATATTATTGGAAATAATGGTTCGTGTATTATTGACGCAAGAATGACTAAGGTAATTTCTGATGATATGATTTCGATCGGGGCTTGGTATGATAACGAGTATGGATATAGTTGCAGATTAATTGAAAATGCAATTGCAATATCAAATCAATAAATCCCAATTTCCAATATCAAATTAAAATAATGCAGATAATACCAACAATTTTAGAAAAAGATTTTTGTTTAGCAGAAAGCAAAATTAAATTTATAAAGGATTTAACTAGATGGATTCAAATCGATGTAATAGATGGATTTTTATCGGAAGGAAAGAGTTTTGAATTGGAATTACTAAATAAGATGGAAGGAGAAATATTAAATAATTTAATAGATATTCATCTAATGGTTAAAGAACCGATTAAATGGATCGAAAAATGTAATTTTGTGGGAGCTTCAAGAATTATTGGACAAGTAGAAATGATGAATGATAGACAAAAATTTGTAGATGAAGTTAAAACAATGGGACTTGAAGTTGGTTTGGCATTTGATGTAAAAACAGAAATTAATAATTTACCAAAGGAAATTGATTTGGTTTTGATAATGGGAAGGAAAATGGGTTTTGAGTCGGCAAAATTTGAAAATATAGTATATGAAAAAATAAAAAAATTAATAGAATTTAAAAAACAAAATAATATTGATTTTAAAATTGGGGTTGATGGTGGAGTTGATGCAGAAATAATTAAGAGATTAAAAATTGTAGGAGTTGATATCGCCTATTGTGGTGGAGCAATTTTTAATGGTAATGTTAGTAATAATTTTGAAAAATTATCGAGTTTATCAAGTTAAAAGTTATAAACTTTATCAAGTAATAAGATGTTAGGAAAGACAACAAAAAAAATTAAAAAAGTGGCTTTTTATGGAGATGCTGAAGCTAAAGAAACAGATCAACATTTTATTGATGCTTTTAATACAGCTAAATTATTAGCAGAAAATGGTTATGTTATAGTGAATGGTGGCGGTCCTGGAGTGATGTTGGCGGCAACATTGGGAGCAAAAGCAGGGAAAGGAAGGGTGGAAGTAGTAATAATAGATGAAAAAATTGATATGGGTAAAAATTTTGAGGGAAGTGAAGTTTTTAATAAAAAACAAGTTGATCAGATTTATAGAACTAAAAATATTGAGGAAAGGATGTCTAAGGTTGTAGAAGTAGCTGATGCCCATGTGATTTTTAGGGGTGGCACTGGAACAATGGCAGAATTAGCATTAGTATGGCAAAAAGCTAAATTTGAATATAAAAAACATGAGCCATTAATCTTTTTTGGAGATTGTTGGAAAAATACAATAGAGACAATAATAAATGATCTAAATTTCGATAAAATTGAAAGAAAAGTTTATGATTTTGCAGAAAATTCGGAAGAGGTATTAAAAATAATTAAAAATAAAAAAGGATTTAAGAAAAAAGATAATATTGGGTTGTTTGGTAGATTTAAAAAAATGGTGGACAATTTTTAATTAATCTAGAAATTGGGGTTGAGAATTATATTTGATAACATAAGGTTTTTTGATAGTTTCTAAAATATTAAACTTATTAACTTTTAAAATGACTAATTCTGAATTTGATGTTTCTTTGGACCAATTTTGATCAAAGATAAAATTACCAAGAGAATAAAAAATAACTTTATTTTTATAAGTTTCATTTTCTTGTAAAACATGAGGGTGGTGACCATGAATTATATCGGCACCGACATCAACTAATTTATGAGCCAGATTAACCCGCCAGGTTTCAGCTTTAGGTAAATATTCATTACCCCAATGAATAGAAACTATTAACCAATCAACTTCTAAATTATATTTTTTAACCAGATTAATAATTTCATTTTCGTCAAATTTTGGATTGGTTATTAAATCGAAACCCAAAAAACCGAAAGTAATACCGTTAATTTCTTTTTTAATAAACTCGGTATCAGAATTATGGGAATAAAAATAATCAATTTGATTATCAGATAAATATTTTTTAGTCTGAGAAAAACCCTGTTGACCATAGTTAAAAATATGATTATTAGCGAGGTTAAAAATAAATTTATTTTCTTTTAAATAAGGGATAAATCGAGAATCACCACAAAAGGTAAAAGTGCCAGTTTTACCCTCAGGGCAGTCATCAATGATTGGGCTTTCTAAATTAGCTAAATTGAAATCATTGGCTTTTAGAACGGAAGAAACATGCTGGAAGCTCCAAGAAAAATCGTTTCTAGCTCTGGCGGTGGCAGTAATAAAACGACCAAGACCCAAATCGCCAGTTAAAGCGAAAGAGATTGTAGTTTCAGGAGTTTCTAATAAATTAGATAAAAAACCAGCCGGTCTAATTGTATTTTTTTCTAAACTTGGAGCAAATGACGTTTTAGGTAATAGAAAATAGGTCGTAAGTAAAAATATTAAAAAAATAATGATCAATTTCCAATTTCTAATTTCTAATCTATTTTTTTTGATGGTCATTAGTTAATCTTAACAAAGTTATTTTTTGATAAACTTAGAGAATAATGTTGCAAAAAATTTTTATATTAATATTGGCTTCGTTTTTTTTAAGTGGGTGTAGTCTAAGTCCTAAAAAATCTGGTTTAGAGATAATGAGTTTTCCAATCGCTAAGGTCTATATAAACAACAAAGAAGTTGGGGTGACTCCTTATAAAAACATGAGTTTAAAACCGGGAGAAAATGAAATTAAATTAATTGCAGAGAATAAAGAATGGAAAAGAAAAATAGATTTGCAAAATAATATTAATACGGTGATTGATTGGCAGTTTGGGGATAATTCAAGCCAAAATAGCGGTTATATTTTATATTTAGAAAAAACTGGAGATAAAAAAACCTCGCTTTTGGTGAATAGTGATCCAGATAAAGCAACAATTACGGTTGATGGTCAAGTTAAAGGGGTTTCTCCTATTAAAGTAAATGACATTGGACAAGGAGATAGACAATTATCTATATCATTTCCAGGTTATAAAGAAATAAATGTTTTTATGAAAGCAATTAATGGATATCAATTAGTAGTCAATGCAAAATTGGCCAGCGAAAAAAATAACATTGATGAAAT
>JAQVXB010000005.1 GCA_028709405.1 Candidatus Shapirobacteria bacterium | reverse complement strand
CCCAAAAAATCGAAAAAGAATTAAAAGAAAATAATATTCGGGTTGAAATTGATGACAAATCCGAAACCATGCAAAATAAAATCCGCAATGCCGCCACTGAAAAAGTTCCTTATATGATAATAATCGGTGGTCGTGAAGCCGAAAACAAGACTGTTTCTGTCCGTCAACGTGACGGTCAAGATTTAGGTTCGATGTCTCTTGTTGACTTTATTAAAGAGATAAACAGTCAAATTACTAAAAAGAGCTTGGATCTGATAAAATAGACGAACAATATGAGTAGTTTCAAAACCAGTTCACCACGCAAGTTTTATAAAATTAATCAATATATTACCGCGCCTACCATTCGTCTTTTAGACGACATGAGTAAGCAAATTGGAATAGTATCTATCAATGAAGCCCGTCAACAAGCTCAAGAAAGTGGCTTAGATTTAGTTGAAGTTAACGGCAATGCTGTTCCTCCTGTTGTTAAATTAATCAGTTTTTCTAAATTTAAATATCAAGAGTCAAAAAAACTTAAGGCCGAGAAAAAGGGTATCAAAGGTGGAGACTTAAAAGAAATTCAAATGACTCCATTTATTGGTCAAGGTGATTACGAAACCAGAATTAAAAAATCTAAAGAATTTTTAACTGCTGGAAATAAAGTCAAATTAAGTGTAAAATTCCAAGGTCGCCAAATGAATCATCAAGAATTTGGTCATAATTTAATTACTAAATTTAAAACCGATTTACAAGATTTTGCTTCTCCAGAAGGTGAAGCCAAACTAATTGGTAAAAGATTAATGCTAACATTTACTCCTGTTAAAAAAAGCGGAGGCACAAAAAATGAAGAAACAAAGTAAAAAAATGAGAATAAAAAAATCTGTCTCTAACAGATTTGAAGTAACAAAAACTGGAAAAGTTTTGCGTATGTCATCTTTTAATCGACATTTACGTCGAAAGAAAAGTAAAAAACAATTACGCCGAATTAAAGGCAAACAACCAGTCCATTCTACTTTTGCTATCAAAGTTAAAAAATTATTAGGTCACTTATAAAAATATGAGAGTTAAAACCGGAACAGTCAGACGAGCTGCACACAAAAAAGTTCTAAAAGCCGCTAAAGGTTTTTGGATGACTCGTCATAAAAGATTTAAAGTTGCCAACGAAGCAGTTATGCATTCTGGCATGTATGCCTTTAAAGGTCGACGTATTCGTCGCCGAGATATGCGTCAAATTTGGATAACTCGTCTAAATGCAGCTTTAAAACCATTCGAAATTCGCTATTCTGCTTTTATCAAGATGCTTAAAGACAATAAAATTGAATTAAACAGAAAAATATTATCAGAAATTGCTGTTAATGATAATACTACATTTAAAACCATTGTTGATTCTTTAAAATAACAAGGGGACTTGTATAAAATTAAAAGGCTCCCGAAAGGGAGTTTTTTTGAATAAATCAGCTAAAATAAACTATGAATCAAAACTTAGAAGCAATTAAAAACGAATATATTTCGAAAATTGCTAATCTTAAAAACGATCAAGAATTGGAATCTTTAAGGATTGAATTATTCGGCCGTAATGGATTAATAAACAATTTATTTTCTAAAATCAAGGATATTCCCAACGAAGAAAAAAAACAGTACGGAGCTAATCTAAACCAACTAAAAACCGAACTTGAACAACTATTATCAAATAAGAAAGTAGAAAAATCTGAAAAACTGACATCTGAAAAACTGACATCTACAATTTTTGGCTTGCCAAAAATTGGCCATCTTCATCCTCTTACTCAAACCGAGCGCCAATTAAATGAAGTCTTTAGAAAACTCGGTTTCTCCATCTATAATAGCCCTGAAATAGTTACTGATGAATATAATTTTGCCAGATTAAATGTCCCTCAAAATCATCCAGCTCGAGACATGCAAGACACCATTTATATCAAAGAACCAGAATACCTTCTTCGAACTCAAACATCTGCCATTGAAGCCTATCTACTAGCCCAAAAAAATAAAAATTTACCAATTAGGGCTGCTTTCCCGGGTTCAGTTTATCGAAACGAAAAAGTAAATCGTAGCAATCATTTTGTTTTTCATCAATATCAAGCTGTAGTCGTTGATAAAAATGTCACCATGAAAGATTTAATTGGTACTATGGACTTAATGTTTAAAACTCTTTATGGACCAGATGTTATAGTCCGCTATCGAGCCAAATATTATCCTGAAGTCGAACCAGGAGTTGGTCCTGATATGCAATGTTTCAACTGTCACGGAGAAGGTTGTCCTTTGTGTAAATATGCCGGTTGGATTGAAATGGGAGGATCGGGTATGATTCATCCAAAAGTCTTGGAGATGGCTGGTATTGATTCAAAAATCTGGTCTGGATTTGCTTTTGGTATGGGCTTAGATCGTTGGACCATGGCTCAAAAAAATATTAAAGACATCAGAACCTTAATGGGAGGAAATTTAGCTTATAAACCAAACGAATTATGAAATTAATTTATTCCCACCTCAAAAAATTTCTTCCAAATCTAAATATTGAGCCGCATCAACTCCGAGACGATTTAACTATGATCGGCCATTTTACTAATTTTTATGAAGAAATTGATAATGAAATAGTTTTTGATTTAGACATTAAAGTCAACAGAGGAGACTGTCTTGGTTACTATGGTTTGGCTCGAGACCTTTCTGTTTTTTACAATATAGAATTAAAACAATTAAACCTCAACCTCCCAAAGCAAGAATCTAAATACCAACTGCCAATCAATATTAAAACCAATAAAGTTAAAAGGGTAATGGCTGTTAAACTTTCTAATTTAAAAAATTCAACTTCACCCGAATGGCTTAAAACATTTCTTAAATGTCATGGATCTAAATCAATTAATACTATAGTTGATCTAACTAACTACATTATGTTTTTATACGGTATACCAAATCATGCCTTTGATACCGCTAAATCAACCGACAATTTAATTTGGGAAATAAATTCTAAATTTAAAAAATTTACTAGTCTGGACGGTTCTAAATTAAATTTAAATAATGACATTTTAATGATAAATAACCCTAATCAAGCCTTAAGTCTCAGTTTTTGGGGAGGGGAAGCCTGTGCTATTAGCCAAAATACTCAAGAAATTATTATCGAAGTTGCTGTTTATGATCGCACTCTTGTTCGACAAAACAGTCGTCAATTAAAATCTGTTACTGAAGCCAGTGTTAGATTAGAAAAAGATCTTGATGAAGAACTTATTCCAATCGCTTTTAATCACCTCACAAATTTAATTTTAGAAAATTGTAAAGGACAAATCACTTCTCAAGTTTTTGATTATTATCCCCAAAAAATAGATTTACCTAAAATAAATTTTGATTTTAACCAACCCTCACTAATTTCTGGAATCGAAATCCCAATCGATTTTACCTCAGATTGTTTTAAACGTCTTGGTTGTTTAATCAACAATAATTTTATTACTCCTCCATCAATCCGCAAAGATATTTCCATTGAAGCCGATTTAATTGAAGAAGCTGTTCGTTTTTGGGGTTATCAAAAAATACCCATTAATAAAGCTCTCCCTTTTAAAACATTGGAAGATATAACCCCAAAAGAAATATATTTAATTGAAAATCTTAAAGATCAATTAATTAATCTTGGTTATGATGAAATTCTTTCTTGGCCCTTAGTTACCAACTCTAACGATCCTAAAACCGTAATTACCACTCAAAACAGCATTAATTCAGAAGCTATTTATCTTCGTCAATCATTAACCCAATCATTAATTAAACAATTAGACCAATATCAAAGATTTAAATTACCTAATCCTCAGTTTTTTGAAATTGGCAAAATATTTTACAAAGAAGGGGATCATTTCTTAGAAAAAAATTCTCTAGCCTTATATCATCATGATTCAAAACAACTAATTTCTGATCTACAAACTTTAAATTTAAAGGCAGAAATAAAAAACAATAATTTTGCTGAAATTATTATCGATGATTTGAAAAAACTAGACCATTATCTTCCTCAAGACATATCCAATCAAGCCATAGAATTAAATTCCCAAATAATTACTCTCGATGCTAATATAATTTTAGATACCAAACAAGACCCTATTAAATTAATTAATAAATATTCCCAAAATATTGGTCCAAAAATACTTTGGACATTAATTATCACCGATATTTATCAAGATCCTAAAACCAATAAATATCGTTATACCTTTCAAGCTTCCTATTTTAATACTGACGACAAAACAGCCAAGGCTATTCATCTCAAAACTTTCGATCTACTTTAATACTTCTGTCAATTTAAACCCAATAATTTTGTAAATATACATACAAGATATGTATTAGCAGTCAAGAATAACGAGTGCTAAATAGATATTAAATTTATATTTAACCTGTTTTTAGGGATTATTAATAGTAATTGTTGGACTTATTACCACAGTTGGCGTAATTGTTGGAATTGCTGTCGGAGTAGCAGTTGGAGTAGGAGTTGGAGTAGGAGTGAAATTCCAAGCCGTGTTAACTCCAATTTTTATCTCTTTTTCCTGGCTATTTCCATCTTTATCAACTGCCTTAACTTTTAAAGTATGTGGTCCATCTGCCAAATTATTCATAGTAACCTCAAACGGTCTTTCATTCCAAACTTTCTTCTCTTCTCCATCTATCCACAATTTAACTTCCGTTATTTTTTTTAACGAGTTAGTACTAATTCGCACATCAAATTGACTAGAAACAGTAGATTCATTAGAAGGGCTATCTATATTTACACTAACCTTTCCATCCTCCCTACAATAACTTTCTGGTGGAAAATATTTATCTTTATCACTCTGCTCCGAAATCCATTTATCTATTCCTTCCTGCCATCTATTAACACCATCAACTGAAACTGGATCATTTTCTACAAATTTAAAATATTCTTTAGAATCATAATTACCATTTGCTACATCTTCTGGAGTTGCCAACCCACTTATTCCTCGACAAATTTTCAAATTCATATGGATAGGATCCGAAGTAGAGGATTGAGTTCCGTCAATAAAATATTCTTTTCTTGAAGGAAAACCATCATGAGCCAAATATCCAGAAATTTTATCAACTTCTAACTCTACAATTTTATCTGGCACTAAAAAAGTTGCTTTATCTCTTTTAGGCAAACCATAAACCATTATTCTTTTCCAAATTGGTGTTGCCCCAGACACTCCAGAAGCAACCTTTCCCATCGGAGTATTATTATTATTACCAACCCATACTACACTTAAAAGATTTGGCGTCCAACCAATTGCCCAATTATCCTTTTTATCATTTGTAGTTCCTGTTTTAACAGCCACTTTATAATTTGGAATTTGCAGTCCATTAACAGCTCCAAAAGTTAATTCTCGAGCCGAATTATCAGACAAAATATCAGAAATAATAAATGCTTCTTGTGGAGTCATCACTTTCTTACCATCGGGCACTTTATATTCCTCCAATACTCGACCATTTCTATCTTCTACTTTTAACACCCCAATTATATTCATACTGGTTCCACCATTAGCAAAAGCTGTATAAGCTGATGCTAATTCAATCATCTTAACTTCACCTCCACCCAAGGTCACAGCAAAACCAAATTTAGACAAATTTTCTTTTGTTGGTTCCAATGTCGACAACCCCATATCATTAGCCAAAGTAAGCATACTTTCTAAACCAACATTAGCCAACATTTTTACCGCTGTCACATTAATTGAATTACCTAATGCGTGTCTTAAAGACATCGGACCATTAAATTTACCATTATAATTTTGTGGATTATAATCTTTTTGGCCAGCTATTTTAAAAGTCACCGGAGTATCCATTATCATGGTTGCCGCCGTCATTCCCTTTTTAATTCCCGCCAAATAAGTTATTGGTTTAATTGCTGAGCCTGGTTGTCTTAACGCCTGAGTCACCACATTAAAATTACCATCAGTTTTAGTTGAAAAATAATCTCTAGAACCAACCATTGCTAAAACCTGACCATTATTTGGGTCTAAAACCAAAGCTGCTCCATTAGTTATTCCTAATTTTTCAGCCTTATCTATTTCTTCGGCGACTATTTTCTGAGCCTCATCTTGCAATTCTAAATCCAAAGTTGTAGTAATTTTTAAACCACCACCCTCAACGACTTCTTCCCCATATTTTTCAGCCAACAATTCCTTTATCCAAAAAACAAAATGAGGAGCCTTAGTTACTGAACTTTTATCGTTAAACTGATAATCTTCAACCTGTTTCATCGTCTCAGTTGCCAATTCTCTGCTAATATATCCATCCTCCACCATTCTATTCAAAACATGGTTGGTTCTACTTATATAAGCCTTTGGCGTTTTTGAAAACGGCGAATAAACACTCGGTAACTGAGGCAACCCCGCCAGAATTGCTGATTCAGCTAAATTTAATTCTTTAGCTGATTTTGCAAAATACTGCTGAGCAGCTGGTTCAACTCCCCAAGAAGCTCCACCATAAGGAGCCTCGTTTAAATACATCGACAAAATTTCATCTTTACTATACTTAGCATCAATTTGAATTGACAAGATTAATTCCTTAATTTTTCTCGTCAAAGATCTCTCTGTTGTCAATAAAACATTTCGAGTTAGTTGCTGAGTCAAAGTTGAACCACCAGTAACCTTACCAAAATAAAAAACATTCTTAATAATTCTAAATGGAGTTAAAGGGTCAAAACCACTGTGTTTATAAAAATCTTTATCTTCAACTGCTACGGTTGCTTTTTTTAAATAATCAGGAAGATCATCAAAGGCAATTGGATCTCTTTTTGCTTCATCATAAATATCATATAAAGGAGTACCGTTTCTATCATAAACCTTACTAGAATAACCATCCCTTCTTACTACTTTTGATGGAGTTGGTAAATCTTTAGAAAACCAAACAAATAAAATCATTATTCCAACAAAACCAACTCCAATTAAAATCAAAACTGCTCTAAAAAATCTAAACCAAAAATCCTTACTTTTAAAATTAAATTTATTTTTAATTTTCATTTTCAAATTAACCGAATTAAAAATAATCCAGCTTTTTACTTTTGTGAAAAAAAATAATAATTTATCTTTCATTTAATCAAAATCATCAACGGCGCCATTAAGCCCGATAATAACAACATTAACATTGCCACCACTAACATCCCTTTTGCCAATGACTTCTTCTTAATTTTCATAATCTAATCATATCATAAAATCAAAACGAGGTAACCCAAACTAAACCCGAAAATTAAAAAATTTTTGATATTATTATTCTTATGGATAGCCTTTATCAAATTCCAGGAGTTGGATCCAAAACCCTTGAGAAACTAAAGAAATTAAATATTAATTCTCCGCAAGATTTGCTTTATCATTTTCCCAATCGATATATTGATTTTTCTCATTCCGTTGCCATAAATTCTGTCTTAGAAAATGAAAATGTCACCATCACTGGTAAAGTCATGGATTTTAAAAATATTTTTACCAGAAACGGCAAAAATATTCAAAAGGCAACTATCAGTGATAATACCGGGAAAATAGATTTAATTTGGTTTAATCAGCCGTATTTATCCAAAAACATAAAAACTGGGGATAATCTTAGTTTTGCCGGAACAATTTCTCTTTATCAAAATAAAAAAACTATTATTGCTCCAGAATATGGTCAATATAACACTGGAAAAATTATCTCTATCTATCCAGAGACAAGTGGTCTTAGTTCAAAATGGTTTAGAAAAATTATTCAAACCCAAATTCAAAACTTATTAAAACCAATAAAAGAAACTCTGCCTTCAAACCTAATCTCTAAATTCAAACTTTTAGATTTAAAAACTTCTCTTTTTCAAATTCATTGTCCCAGCAACCCACAAATTTTAAGCCAAGCCCGAACTCGTCTGGCCACCGAAGAAATTTTATCTCTTCAAATAAAAGCTTATCTTTCAAAAAAAGACTGGCTCCAAAAAACCCCCAAAAATAAGTTAAAACTTACTAAAACTATCGACAAAAAAATAAAAAAATTAATTAAATCCTTGCCTTATAAGTTAACCGAATCTCAAAATAAAGTAGTTTCTGAAATTTATAACGATCTTACTAATTCGAAGCAAGTCATGAATCGACTTCTTCAGGGTGATGTCGGTTCTGGTAAAACCATAGTTGCCTTATTAGCCTGTTATCTGACGCATTTAAACAATTCTCTCTCTGTTCTTATTGCCCCCACTGAAATTTTAGCCAATCAACATTTTCAAAGTTTTCAAAAATTATTGGGGCCATTGTCTATTCCTGTTTTTTTATTAACTGGCTCAAAAAAAATTGATCTTAAAAAGATACCCAAAAATGGAATAATTATCAGTACTCACGCCATTATCTATCAAAAAGCTGTTTTAAAAAATAAAATTTCTTTATTAATAGTCGACGAACAACACAAGTTTGGAGTTAAACAGCGATCTTTTCTAAATTCATCGCTAAAACTACCACATTGTCTTACTATGACCGCTACCCCAATTCCTAGAACCATTAGCCTTACCTTATTGGGTAATCTTGATATTTCTATTATTGACACCTTACCCCAAGATCGTCTTCAAATAAAAACATTTTTAGTCCCAGATCATAAAAAATCTGATTGCTATAAATGGATTGAAAAAGAAATAAAAAATACCAATTGCCAGGCTTTTATAGTTTGTCCTTTTATTGATATTTCCGAATCAATGGCTAGTGTTAAATCAGCCATCAAAGAATTTGAACACTTGTCAAAAGCTGTTTTTCCAAATTTAAAATTAGGTTTAATTCACGGCAAAATCAAGTCTGATGCTCGACAAAAAATTATCCAACAATTTCAAGCAAAACAACTCGATATTTTGGTTACTACTCCCATAATTGAAGTCGGTGTTGATATCCCCAATTCATCAATTATTATTATTCAATCCGCTGACCGTTTTGGATTAGCCCAACTTCATCAACTTAGAGGTCGAGTTGGTAGAGGACATCTTCAAAGTTTTTGTTATCTTTTTACTGAATCTAATAATCAAAAAACCATAGATAGGCTTAATTTTTTAGAAAAAAATCACAATGGTTTAAAAATTGCCGAATATGATTTAAAAAACAGAGGACCAGGCGAAGCTTTTTCTGTTATTCAACACGGATTTCCCTCACTAAAAATAGCCAGTTTTTCTGATACTAAACTAATTAGTTTTTCCCAAGAAATTTTAAAAGACATTATTAATAATTACCCAGATTATAATTTTTCCAAATTAGTTTCGAAAAATATTATTTCCGAATCTATTGGTAGTAATTAAAAAAATTCATAGCTTGATAAACTTAATAAAATTGGTAAAGTACATCCATGACAGCAGTACCAAAACACTGGCCCTCTAGCCGCCGACAAGGCAAAAGAAGAGCCTCTCAAACCGGCCCTAAAATAGCCAAAACCGTAAATTGTAAACATTGTGGTCAGCCTAAAATGGCTGGGTTTCAATGTTCTAATTGCAAACAGTGAAAAATAAATTTGACCCACGTCATTTAAAAAGAATCAAAAATGTCCAAGCTTTATTCGCTTGGGGTTGTGGCGGTATCGAATCCAAAACAGATGAATTCGATGAAATTATCAAAACAGTTCCAGAAATTGATTTAATTATCCAAGAAAATGCCCCTAAATGGCCATTAGACAAAATCAACAAAATTGATTTAAGTGTTCTAAGATATTCCTTCTGGGAATTGTTTTATCAAAAGAAAAACCCACCTAAAGTTATAATTGATGAAGCTGTCGAAATTGCTAAAGAATATGGCACCGAAACCAGTTCTTCTTTCGTAAATGGAGTCATTGGCAGTGCTATCAAAAAATCAAAACTAGATGTTAATCAAGAAAATGAACCAAAATCTTAAAGATCTTCAAAAGAATATCAATTATATTTATAAAGACGAGAAAAAACTAATTCAAGCTCTAACTCATCGTTCCTATCTAAATGAACATCGAGGTCTTAATTTACAATCTAATGAAACTTATGAATTTTTAGGCGATTCTGTTCTTGAATTTTGGATTTCAGGAAAACTTTTTCATCAATTCCCTCATTTTGATGAAGGTGATCTAACTAACCTTAGATCACTTATTGTTTGTACTCAAAATTTATCTCTAATCGCTACCCAAATTAATCTTGGTAATTTCGTAATGCTTTCCAAAGGAGAAGAAAGACACGGTGGTCGTAGTAACTCATCAATTCTTGCCGATACTTATGAGTCTATTCTTGGATCCATTTACCTCGATGGAGGTACAACTCCCGCCTTTAAATTTTTAGAAAAAACTCTATCTCAAAGTATTTCTAAATTATCTTCAAAAGAAATTTATAAAGATCCAAAAAGTCTTTTTCAGGAAATCGCTCAATCAAGGAGGGGAATTACTCCAAGATATCAAACAATTAGCGAATCTGGTCCAGACCATCAAAAAAACTTTAAAGTTGCCGTTTATCTAGATAAAGATCTAATTGCCACTGGATCTGGTAATTCAAAACAAAAAGCCGAAGAAGATGCTTCAATTAAAGCTACCAAAATCCTTACTAATCTTGTATAATCCACCATATGCTAAAAATAAAACTTGCTCCTCGTGGCAAAACTCATCAAATTACCTATCGTATTATTGTAGCTGAAGATCGCAGCAAATTAAATGGTCCAGCCATCGACGACTTAGGTTTTTATACTCCACAAACTAAAACCATTGAAATCAACAAAGAAAAAATGGCTGACTGGCTTAAAAAAGGTGCTCAATTAACATTCGGAGTCGATCGTCTTTTAAATCCTGACAAATATCCTAAAAAAGTAAAAATAAAAGAAGAAAAAATAAAAAAAGAAATTAAAACTGAAGAAGTTATAACCACCGAAGAAACTCCAACCATTGAAGAAATTAAAACCGAAGAAGTTCAAGCTTAATTATGAATACTATTAAAGATACCTTAGAATATATTGTCAAAGCTATTGTTCCTGGCTCTGAATCAAAAGATATAATTATTACCGATTCAGAAGAGAATGGTCTAATTAATTTTGAAATCGACGCTCCATCCGAAGTAATTGGTAAAATAATCGGAAAAGAAGGAAAAATAATCAAATCAATTCGAACCATTTTAAATCTTTCCTATCCTACCACTCGTTTCTTATTGAAAATCAAAGACTAACCCTAATCTAAAAACTAAAAGGATTCTCTCTGTTATATTTTTTAAACTCAGTATTTTCATTTTCGTCTTGATTTGTCTCTATTTTATTAAAAGTACTTATTTTATCTATCAACTTAGATTCATCATCAGATAAAATTAAATCATTTAAAGTCAAATTATCAGTCTCCATTTCCACTTTATCGTTAATATAGTAAGAAAAAACAGTCAATTTTAACTCTGATAATTCTCCAGAGCCTTTGACCTCAAATTCATCAATAAACAAAATCGGTAATGTTTTTTCCAAAGCAGATACCAAATCGAGATTTTTATCTTTAGGTCCAATCATTGATAAGCTAACTGGCATCTTAATAGTCTCTCCAGAAGAAGACACTTTAACCGTAGCCTCTTCATCTTCTTTTAAATTACCCGGTGCTAAAGAAAAACTTTCTAATTGATATCCAAATTTATCAGCCACCCCTCTTATTATTTGTACTAACAAATAAGACTTTTTATCTTTCAAAACTGCATTGTCTAAATATTCCGCATCTAATTTTAATTTTTCTTGATCTATCGACGATAAATATTTATTTTGTTCTTTAATTTTAATTGTATTACTTTTAGTCTGATCGGTTTTGTTATTAATATCTCCAATCTCATTAATTTTTGGCAATAAAATTAAATTTAAACTAATTAAAAATAAAATCAATAAAACTAATGGTGGCCAAAAAAGCAACAAAAACGACTTTTCTATACCAAAAATCTTATCCGGTAAATCTAGACTAAAAAAGCTCTTTTTTTTCATATTAAATCAACCTCCATTTCAAAAACCCAACCATTTCCACCTACATTTATTTTACTTATTCTCGCTGCTTTAAAATCAGACATATAGCCAGCATTTATATCTCTAACCTTTTCTTCAACTTCGATCATATTTACAGCATTTTCCAAAAATCCTTTTAAAATAAACTGTTTTTTCTCTCTTATTTCAAAATCTTCAATAATGACATTATCGGAAAAAAATGTTGTTATTTTATTAATTGAATCTCCATATTCAAATCTTTCACTCAAAACTTTACCTACAATTTTTGCTTGGTATTTATTTTTTTTAGAAAGAACAACATTGTTAACTAAAGTTTTATATTGATCCAGCGCTAAAGAATTTTCTTTTTTTGCTCTAACTAATAAATAATTACTAAACCAAAACCAAGTAAAAACAATTGCCATTATCAAAACCCAAATTACCAAAAAAGCCCCCATCGATAAATTAATATTTTTTTTAAGCTTAATCTTAGCTGCCTGAAATTTTGCTACCGATGGTAATAAATTTAAATCCTCTTTCATATTAAACCTCTCAAAGCTAAACCAACTGCTAAAGAAAATTTACAACCTTCTGTATTTAAATTATAGCCAAATTGAGCTTTTGTTGTATCTATATTTACAAATGGCTGCAACACCTGAACCTCGATACCCAATATTTTAGTCAAGTTCTCAGCCATACCCGGTAAGTTTGCCCCACCACCACTCAAAACCAATAATTCGGCCGGTTTACCAATATCTTCAGTAAATAAAGCCAATGTCTTTCTCACTTCTTCACTTATATCATTAAAAACCGGCATAATTGCGTTCCTAATCTTCCCTTCAAGTTCATCTTCTTTCATCCCATATGCCTTTTTATATTCTTCTGCTGAAGCCATATCTAAACTTAAATTCAAAGAAATTGCTCTAGTCAAAGATTCACCCCCAACCGACAAAGATCTCGCAAAATAAACATTACTTTTATTAATACTAAATACATCCGAATACTTTTCTCCCATATCAACCACAACCACTCTTTCTACCATTGGCATTCCCAATTTTAAAACTCTTCTCAATGAAATAGCAGGGGATTCTAATGCCAACAATTCCAACCCAATAGATTTAAATAATTTAAGATAACTGTTTATTAAATCATTTCTAGCTGCAATTACAAAAATAGTTAATCTACCCGAATCATCTTTTTCGATTATTTCATAATCTATTAAAACATCCTCCAAAGGAAAAGGCACAAAAGTTTCCGCTTCAAATCTCAAAGCGTCCATTATTTCACTTTCTTTAAGCGGAGGTAATCTTACCAATCTACTTATCACTTCATCTTCAGGTAAACTAACTACCACTTGTTTATTTTTTATTTTTAAATCATTTAGTAAATTCTTAATTATCTTTCCTGCCTCAGCCAAAAATTTATCTCTATCAACTTCTTTATTTTCAGATTTAGGAGTTCTACTTTCACCAACTGCCTCCAATATAATTTTCGAATTATCATTAGAAAGACAGGCAATTTTTACTGTATTTTGACCAACATCAATACCTAAAACACTACTCATATAATTTAAGTATATAGATTTTATTCAAGAGACTCAAGAGACTACAATTATCTAATTTCTCAAAGTCACATCTATTGAAAAATTTTTAGTTAATCCAATAGACAAAGTCTCCATTCCTGCTTCCAAAGTAAAATTAAATTTTACATTAGACAATTCTGAAGAGGGCAGGGTAGAACAACTAACAAAAGTATTACAATCTCTCAGCATTATATCTTTCATCCCTTGAAATAAATAAATAGTTGTCCCTACACCCGTCTTTCCTGAAATAGAAGCAATCTTATAGCCATCGATAGTATCTAAACATTTTATTGTCGTTCTTTCACCGTCTTTAATACTAGTAATTACAATCGAACTTCCATCTGTATTTACCGGACAAGTAAATTTACCACCATTTTTACTATTATTATTATCTATATTCAAGACATTTTTTTTCAACTCATTCAAAATCCACACTCCATTTTGAGTAATTTTGTCACCAGCTTTATTCTTACTTTGAGAAATAAAAACTCCTGACATTATTCCACTAATAGAAGCAATTATCAAAACCGTCACACTAACCACAATTAATACTTCAATTAAAGTAAATCCTTTTTTCATATTCCTTGCCTCAAAAAAAGCCTTTCAACTGATAAACTCTGGTCTGCCCATTGCACATTAAAAATTAAATTACATTTCTGACTACTGCAACCATCGGCTACTATATTGTAACTATATCCTGAAAAATCACCAAAATCAGTTACCGGCTTACTATCATCACTATAACCACCATTCCAAAAAGCCACTAAATTATTTTTACTCTCCAAAATTTTGTTCTCGATTAATAATTGAGATAATTCGACTCCTTTTTGCCTCTCATAAGTCATTCTTTTTACTTTAGCAATATTAACTACCAAAGCAACTACCCCTGTCAAAACCAAAATTACTATTCCGATTGAAAAAATTACATCAATTAAACTTTGTCCTTCTGCTCTTCCAATTTTTAACTTTAGTCTTTCAACTTTAAACTTTAAACTCTTTTTATTCTTCATAAATCAATCCCGATTCATCAATTTTTATTAATTTAGAAGTACCAACATCGCCCACCACCAAAGCTGTAGCAGTAGTTCCAATTAAAGTAGTTCCCGATAAATTAAAAGATCTACCATCAGAAACACTAAACCTAATAGTAGTAGGAGAAATAGTAGCTGTTACCCCGTCAGGAGTAATATCCTTTGAAAACAAAATTACTGCTCCAGTATTACCAGCATCTCTAGATTGAATTGTCATTACTCCACTACCATCAATAGTAACCTGAACCCTATTACCACCACTCGGCAACTGATTGGTTATGGCGTAATTTCTGGCCAATCTTAAATTAGCTAATAATTCTTGTTTGGTTGTATCTACTTTTTGTTGATCATTAAAACTGTTTAAAGCCACTGAACCTAAACCAACCATAACAATACCGATAGTTATTGCCACTAACAACTCAATCAACGTAAAACCAAAATTATCATTTTTCACTTTTATCTTATGGATTAGTAACTCTATAATAACCAGCATAGCCAGTCGGTAAACCACTACAACTAGTAATTACAGTACTAGTAGAACCTAAATCTTCGACATTAGTACAAAGATAATAAGTATAACCAGAATGACCATATTGATATTGTGATTTAGTTTTAGGATCAACAGGTGCTTGTTGTAAATATGTCGGTATCAAAGAGGAAATACTCGCTGGATATGAAGTTCCAGTTCCTTGACGATAAAGTTCCAAAGCAATTCTTATTTTCTCCAAATCAGCCATTCTACGACTATCTCTTGACTTTTTACTGGCCCCTCCATAACTAATCACCCCAGCCACTGTTAAAACCGCAATAATCGTCACCGACACAATCAATTCTATTAAAGTAAAACCATTTTTCTTATTTATTATTTTCTTCACTTTTTAAACTTTAAACTTTTAACTTTTAACTTTAAACTCTTTTATTGTTGATTCTTTGCACAAAAATAATTTGTACTTGCACTTGGAGTAGTAATAATACAATCATTAGTAGCCGAGTTTCCAGCTACAGAATTACCATTAGCTGGATTTTCAACTTCAGCACAAACACAATAAGTATTATTTGTCGCATCTGGATGAGTATATCGATAAGCAACCCCTGTTTTTGGATCTACTGGATAAACAGCCAAAATAGTACCCCATGTACCTGCACTAGCCTGATAAATATAGTTATTTTGTGAATACCATTGTTCCGCCGCAGTTTGAACCGCTTTTACATCTTGAAGTCTTCTTGCATCTCTAGCTTTTTTTTGTGCTCCCGAAAAAGCCACCGAAGCCAAAGCTGTCAAAATCCCAATAATCGAAATACTGACCAAAAGTTCAAAAAGAGTAAATCCTTTATTTTTTTTATTTTTTTTCATATTTTTATTAATAATTAGAATTGACTAGGATCAACAATAGTATTTGGGCTAGTAACACCATAACAATAATCAACCCCGTCAACATTGTATGGTGGTTCTTCACAATGAGAATCACTTTTATTTTCTAAATCAGCAAACAAATTAAAAACTCTTCCATTGGTTTTATAAACATAAGTTATTGCTGGATATTTTGGATCCTGAGGA
>JAQVXB010000057.1 GCA_028709405.1 Candidatus Shapirobacteria bacterium | reverse complement strand
GACCGAATTTTTAACACCTATCACCAATCGGCTAAAATAATTTATCCCGGAATTGATACTTCTTTTTTTATTCCTTCGACAACAAAGTCTAATGAAAAATATTTTCTAACCGTTTCTCGTCTTGTTGATCACAAAAAAATTGATCTGGCCATCAAATCTTGCCATCAGTTAAAACAAAAACTTTATATTGTCGGCACCGGTCGTCATCAAAATAAATTAGCTGCTCTTATTAAATCCCTAAACAACCCCAACATAAAACTACTAGGCAGTGTCAACCAATCAAAACTTTTATCTCTCTATCAAAACTGTCAAGCCTTAATTTGTCCACAGTTAGAGGATTTTGGTCTAACTCCAATTGAAGCTCAAGCCTGTGGTAAACCGGTAATTGCTTATAATAAAGGAGGTCTAACTGAAACAGTTATTAATGGAAAAACCGGTATTTTATTTAATCATCAAAGCGTAAAAAGTCTATCTTTAGCTATTAGTAAATTTAATCCTAATAATTTCTCTCCTAAATTATGTCGAAGTAATGCTCTTAAGTTTTCCAATAAAAACTTTATGCTAAACTTTAAAAAAGAAATAGATTCCCTATGGCAGATTCATCAATAAAACACTATATTTTTATCCTTTGTGGCGGCACTGGACCTCGTCTTTGGCCCTTATCTCGAAAGAGTAACCCTAAACAATTTTTATCTTTATTAGACAAAGACTCGATTTTGGAACAAACCATAAAAAGATCTCAACGTGTTGTTGATACTCAACATATATACATAGTTTCCGGCCAAAATTATTTTAACAAGATAATTAAAATTGCTAAAAATTTTAATTTAACTAAAAATATCATTATTGAGCCTGAAAAGAAAAATACCGCTTTAGCTATTCTTTACGCCACCATCAAAATCAAACAAATTGATCCCAATGCCATTATTAGTACCCTTCCTTCAGATCACTATATTAAAAATATTGCTCGTTTCAAACAAAGCCTCAACAAAGCTAAAACGATTGCCAATTTAACCGACACTATTGTTACTATTGGTATTAAACCAACCAGCCCCAATCCATCTTACGGTTATATCCGTCCTCATCAAAAAATTGACGATTATTATTCAGTGGCCCAATTCATTGAAAAACCAAAACCTAAAAAAGCCCAAAAATTAATTGATAAAAATTCCTATTGGAATTCCGGAATTTACACCTTCTCTATCAAAACTCTCCTTTCAGAATTTGAAAAATTACAACCAGAATATTTTTCCATCTACCAAAAATTACAAGAAAATTTAAATTATCCTAAAAAAATTGAACAGATATATCGCCAATCCCCAGATTTAGCAATTGACCGAGCTATTTCTGAAAAATCATCAAAAATGACCATGATTACGGCTACTTTTGATTGGAGTGATATTGGCGAATGGAAAGCTATTTTTCTAAAATCAAATAAAAAGAAAGACAATCACGCTATTATCAATTCTAAAACTCAATTTTTAAGCACTAGTTCCCAAAATTGTCTAATTTCCGGACCAGAAAAAAAATTAATTGGTTTAGTTGGAGTTAATAATTTAGCTATAATTGATACTCCAGATGCTCTCTTGGTTTGTAATCTGGACTCTAGTTTTAATGTCCGAGATTTAGTAAGCTTAATTGTAAAAAATAAAAAATATAAAACATATTTTTTGGGCTAAAAAATGAAAAAAATAATATTTTCCACCTTCAAAAGAATCATTGATGTCATCGGTTCTTTAATCCTTTTGGTTATTTTCTCTCCTATCATGTTAGTCACCATGATTTTAATTAAGACTGGTTCAACTGGACCCATTTTCTTTAAACAAAAAAGAGTCGGCAAAAATAGTCATGAATTTTGGATGTATAAATTTCGTTCTATGTATATCGGTGATAATGATAAACGCTTACGAGAAAACTATCCAGAATTATGGAAAAAATATAAAGAATGTGGTTGGAAATTACCCATGTGTGAAGACCCTAGAATCACTCCAATTGGTAAAAAAATTAGATCTCTCACTATCGATGAATTTCCTCAATTAATTAATGTCTTAAAAGGGGATATGAGTTTAGTTGGACCCAGAGCTTATCGAGAAGAAGAATTAATAGAACAAGAGAAAAAATTCCCTAAAACTAAAAAATATATTCAAATTATTAGAACCGCTAAACCAGGAATCACCGGTGTCTGGCAAACCTCTGGTCGAAATGATATTTCTTTTGAACAAAGAGCCAAAATGGATGCCGAATACATCAAAAAAGAATCATTTCTAGAGGAAATACTTATTATCCTCAAAACTCCGATGTCAATGTTGTCTCGTTGGTAGTTTTAAGTTAAAATCTAATATGGACCAATTAAAATCACTGTTGTCTTCTGTCAAAAATTTTAAAACAAATCTAATTAAAAAACCTATTCCTAGATTTGTTTGGATTATCTTAATTACTTTCTCTATTATCTTTGTCTTATTTTTCTTTTTTGTCTTTGTTCCTGGTAAAAAAATTCTAGCTCAAATTGACAATATTAAAAAATCAGTTCCCTTAATCCAACAAGCAGTTAGTGATAAAGATTTAGACAAAATTAAAGAATCTTTAAATACTACTACCAATCAAATTGCTTCCATCGAAATTAATTATAAAAAATTTGCTTGGTTAAAAATTTTACCTATCATTGGTAATTATTATAAAGATGGCCAACAATCATTAATAATCGCTACTCAAGGAATTGAAACCGGTAAGATATTAGCTCAGGCTATTGAACCATACAAAGATTTTTTAGGTGCCAAAGGTTCATCTACTAGCAATGAGAAAACCACCGAAGATAGAATTGCTTTTTTAACTGAATCAGTCGAAGGTTTAATTCCTTATTTAGATCAAATCGAAGCTAAAATTGCTCTTATTCAAACTGCCATAGAACAAATTGATCCAAGCCGTTATCCAGAAGAATATAAAGGTTTTCAACTTAAATCAAGTATAATCCAAGCTAAAGATACTATTGATGAAAGCTATAAATTTATCAAAGATGGAAAACCTGTTATTGGAAAAATTTCTTGGCTTCTAGGTAAAGACAGTCCACGCAAATATCTAATTATTTTTCAAAACGAAGGTGAACTCCGACCTAGTGGTGGTTTTTGGACAGCTTACAGCACTTTAACTGTCAAAAATGGCAAAGTTACTCCAGGAACTGCTAGTAATATTTACGATCTCGACGATAAAATTAACAGCAGAGTTCCTGCTCCTAGATTACTCAAAAGTTATCATATTAATGTACCTTATCTTAATCTTCGTGATAACAATCTTTCTCCTGATTTTCCAACTGATGGCCAAATATTTCTAGATCAATATTACAAAGCCATGGGCAAAAAAGATCAATTTGATGCTGTAATAGCTATCGATACTAATCTTTTAGTAGATATGGTTAAAATCCTTGGTAAATTAGATACCAGAGTTGGCACTTTTACTGCCGAACCAGACAAACGTTGTAATGGTTGTCCTCAAATTATTTATGAAATGCAATGGATGTCAGGTCGACCAAGAAATTATATTGAACCAAATCGTAAAGATTTCATGAATCCTCTTATGTCCTCCCTATTGGCAAACATTATGGGGTCAGAAAAAACCAAAATGCCTTCTATTATTGAAGCAGCTTTAAAAAATGTTAATGAAAAACATGTCCTATTTTATTTCCCCGACCAAGAAATGCAAAAAATTGGAGATTTAGCCAATATTACCGGTAAAATAGTTGATGTTGATAAAAATACTGATTATTTTCATTTAAATGATGCTAATTTTGCCAGTGCAAAAAGTAATATTTTTATTACTCAAAAAATAAAACATGACATCACCATTAAAGACGGCATTGCTGAACATAAAATTTCAGTAACTTATGACAATCCAGCTCCAGCTTCAAATTGTAACCTCGAAAAAGGGGATCTTTGTTTAAATGCTGCCCAATATCGCGATTTGTTTAGAT
>JAQVXB010000056.1 GCA_028709405.1 Candidatus Shapirobacteria bacterium | reverse complement strand
TAATTATTTCCTTATTTCTCTTTTTATTGGCTTTATTAAGTATTTTTTTCATCCATAATAAATCAACTTTTTTATGGCAAATTTTTACTCCATTCCAAAAAATTCAATTCACTTGGCGCTTTCTAAATCATACTGTCTTTTTATTGTCCTTATCAGTTGCTGTTATCCCTTTTATTTTTAAAAAATACATTAATACTAAAACATCCATAATAACTAGTTCTCTTTTAGCTATAATCCTAATTTTGATAAATTTCACTTATTTTAAACCAATCCAAAGTTATCCTGTCACCGATGATCAAAAATTTTCTGGAGATAATTGGAATAGACAAATTGCTTCTGGTATTTATGATTATTTACCCAAAACTGCCAATCAAGCTGCCACTTCAGCCGCCATACCATATATCACCAAAATTGACCCTAAAAATGCCATAATCAATCTCTCTGGTCAAAAGAAAGGTTCAGATTGGCTATTTTTTAATCTATTTTTAAATCAAGATGCCCAAGTTACTATTTCTCAGTTGGCCTTTCCTGGCTTCGAAGTAACCGACAAGGGTCAAAAAATAGATTATCAAATTGAACCAGACAAAGGTCTCATGCTTTTAAATCTAAAAGCCGGAGAACATCAAATATATGTTAAATTAAAAAACACTCCAATTAGAACTATTTCTAACTACCTTTCCTTATTTTCCTGGTTAGGCTTAGTTTTATATTTATTTAGACCATTATGGAAGAGATTAATCTCCAAGAAATAAAAGAAAAAACTACTAAAAACGTTTTATTTCTATCACTTAGAAATATTGGAATTCAATCAATCTCAGTTCTTGGTTTTTTCTTACTAACTATTTTATTGGGCAGGGGAGAAGTTGGTTTATTTGCTGTTGTTGCCGAATCGGTTAGTATTTTAGGTTATTTTTCTGATATTGGTTTAGCGGCTGCTCTAATCCAAAAAAAAGATGAAATAAAAAAAGAACACCTCCAAACCACCTTTACTATTCAACAAATTTTAGTCTTTATCTCTTTGATAATCGTTTTCTTTGTTTATTCCAAAATTAGTGTTAGTAAAGCCTATGGTCCAAAAGAATTTTGGATTTTTGTCTCTCTTTGTTTCTCTTTTGTAGCCGCGTCCTTAAAAACAATTCCTTCTGTTCTTCTCGAAAGGAAACTCAATTTCAAATTAATCTCTACTATTGATATTATCGAAAACACTTCTTTCTATTTCTTTGCTGTTATTTTTGCTTTTTTTGGTTTTGGAGTTTATTCCTATGCCATCGCCACCTTTATCCGAAGTCTTCTTGGTTTAATTATTATCTATAAAAAAAGTTATTGGCCAATAGGTTTTTCCTATCATAAAGAATCAGCTAAATCCCTCTTTAAATATGGCATTCCTTTCCAATTCAATTCTTTTATCGCCATGGCTAAAGACCGTCTTTCTAGCCTTCTAGTTGCCGGTATAGTTGGTCGTGATGCCTTTGGCATTCTCTCCTGGGCTCAAAAAGGCCCCAGAATGTCTCTTAGTTTTATGGATGCTATTATGAAGGTAACTTTTCCTACCTTTGCCAGACTTCAAGACCATCCAGATTTCCTCAAAAAATCATTGGAAAAAAGTCTTTATTTCATTGCTCTTTTTGTTTTCCCCATGACCGCTGGAATAGCCCTAATTGCTCCAGATATCATCAATTTTATTCCCAAATACACTAAATGGGCTCCAGCCATCTTACCACTTTATTTTTATGCAGTTAATGTTGCTATTGCCTCTATTACCACTCCCTTAACCAACGCCTTCAATGCTATTGGAAAAATCACTTTAACTACTAAATTTATGCTTATGTGGGCAATTTTAACTTGGACATTTTTCCCCATTTTAACCATTAAATTTGGCTATATGGGTGCTGCTTATGCCACTTTAATTGTCGGTTTTAGCTCTTTCATTGTCTGGTTTGTCGCCAAAAAAATATTTAATATTCAGATAATAAAAACAATTTCCGGTCCAACTATTGCCACCTTTTTAATGATAATTTCTTGTCTATTTTTTCAAACTCTAAACTTTAATAGTCTAATAAATATTATTGGAAAAATTATCATTTCTGTTTCAATCTATGGTCTCTATCATTTTCTTTTTTCCAAAAATGAAATTATATGGTTTTGGCAACAAATTTCATGCTTAAAACAAAAAAAATAAACAAATTATTACCATTTTTTCTTATTTTCTTTTCCACCGCCTTAATTTCCCTTACTATGTTTAGAAGTGGCTTAAAATATGATTTTGGTCTCGGTTTTTGGGGTCCAAATGGTCACGATGCTATTTGGCATTTAAGCCTCATTAATCAACTAAAACAACAAGTCCCTCCTCAAAATCCTATTTATTCCGGTGAACTTTTAACCAATTATCATTGGGGCTTTAATCTTTTAGTTGCCCTCATCTCTAACTTAACTAAAATTAGTGCCATTACCTTGTATTTTCAAATATTACCAATAATATTTTCTCTTCTAATCGGCTTTTTATCTTTTAAACTATCTTTTTTAATCACCAAAAACAGAATAACTAGTTTAATTTTTGTTTTTTTAAATTATTTTGCTGGATCTTTCGGTTGGATATATACTTTAATTAAAGATGGTCACATTGCCGGGGAATCTCTTTTTTGGTCAATGCAATCAGCTTCAACCTTACTAAATCCTCCATTTGCTTTGTCTTTAATTTTACTTTTAATCGGTTTAATTCTTTGGTATCGTCATTACAATTCTAAATCTATCAAAATTTTGTTGATAATTTCCCTAATTTTTGGTCTTTCTGGTTCTATTAAAATTTACGCCGGCGCCTTAATCGGTCTTTCTTTAGTTTTCTACTATCTAATCGATTTTATAAAAAATAAAAGAATAATTAACTTTAATTTTTGGATTTGCCTTATAACTGGTCTATTTTCTTTATTTATTCTTTATATTCTCGGCATTTTAACTAGTAAACAACTTCTAGAATTTAAACCGCTTTGGTTTATTTCATCAATGATCGAATCTATTGATAAATTTTATTGGCCCAAATTAGCTTCCTTTAAGTACAACCAAACTAATATTTTTATTTCTCTGGTTATAAATATATTTTTAATAGTCATCTTTTTAATCGGCAATCTAGGTCTTCGCTTGCTTGGATTTTTTACTCTTTACCAAAAAGCTATCTCGGCTAAATTAGTTAATTTTGATAAATTAATTATTTTTCTCTTTATCTTTTCATTTTCTATTCCCCTCTTTTTTGTTCAAAAGGGGACTGCTTGGAATACTATTCAATTTTTTTATTATTTTTTATTCTTTGCTAATTTTTATTTAGCTCAATTTTTATCAAAATTATGGCTTAAAAGTAAATTTTTAGTTTTTATTATTTTAATAATTACTTCCTTAACCAGCTATTCCACCCTCAAAGATTATTTTGGCAACCCACCTCCAAGTTCTTTACCAAATTCAGAGATAGAAGCCTTAAATTTTCTTAAAAATCAACCTAATGGTTTCGTTTTAACTTATCCCTACAATAAATACATAAAAAATAATCTCTCTACTCCAATTCCACTTTATGCCTATGAAACCACTGCCTATGTTTCTGCCTTTAGTTTTAAGCAAAGTTTTTTAGAGGATGAAATGAATCTAGACATTACTGGTTTTGATTGGCAAACCAGACGTTCTGAATCAGAAAAATTCTTTTCTACTGACAATGAATATTTTGCTAGAGGTTTTTTAAATAACAATAACATTAGATATATTTATCTACTCAATGATCAGACTTTTTCCCTAGATATCAGCACTCTTCAAATCGATAAAATCTTTGATAATGGCCAAGTTAAAATCTATCAGACCAGAAAGTGATAGAATATTACATCAAATTATGAACAAAAAACCTCTAATTTCGGCTGTCATCAATGTCAGAAATGAAGCCGAAGCCCTAAATAAATGTCTTCGTTCAATAAAAAATATGGTCGACGAAATTATCATTGTCGACATGAACTCAACCGATGGTAGTCAAGAAATAGCCAAA
>JAQVXB010000055.1 GCA_028709405.1 Candidatus Shapirobacteria bacterium | reverse complement strand
GGAATAAATTATTATCCCAACCAGTAACGACACCGGCGTTGGAAGAGCCGACGCCAAGCAAAAGTCCATTAGAGAAATTTTGAATTCGAGAGGCGGCGCCAGTAAGAAGGTGACTGCCAGTGGTGTCGCGATAATTAAATCTAATTGAACCGAAGAGACTTAGAGAAAGAGAACTGTTAGTGGGACCAACATTGGAAGGAACTAGTCCATAGATAGTATTGCCAACATCGAGGAATTTTTGTCCCATGACATTACCAGAAGCTTTAATATTCCCATTAACATCTAGTTTTTCGGTAGGTGCGGTGGTGCCAACTCCAACGCTACCGTTGGCGAGGATGGTTAATCTGTCGGCTCCAGCAGTGGCAAAGCGAAGAATATCAGTGCCACCTCTGTACATACCGGTGTTGGTATCAGAAATAAAGGAATAAGATGGTCCACTGACAGTACCGTTGGCGGATAGGAATAATTTAGTGGAAGTAATGACGTTGGTACCTCCGATTTGTAGATTACCAGTAAGTTTAGTGTTGGTGGCGATGAGTCTGATGGTGCCATCAACATCATTGTCAATAGTCTCACTGTTTTGGAGATTAATATCGGTAGCAAAAGAAGTTCCAGAAATGTTGAGGGCAGTGCCACTGTTGGCGTCTAAGGTTAAAGAGGTAATAGTGGAAGCAGCATTACTATCGAAGCCAGCAGTAAAGACTGATTTACCAGTGACAGCAAGAGTGCCGCCGACTGAGAGATTGGTAGTAAAATTACCATTGCCAATTACATGTAATTTGGAAGTTGGGTTAGTGGTGCCAAGACCGATGTAACCAGTGGAAAGGTCACCGTAAATGATTGGAGATTGATCTTTACCAATATAAAGACGATTACTGTAGGCTCCAGAAGCTCCAACTCCAGAACCAATAAAAATGTTATTAGAACCAGAGGTAAGATACATTCCAGCTTCGAAACCAATAGCAACGTTGTCGGCTAGAGTTGATCCAAATCGAAGAGCACTGGCTCCGAAAGCAATATTTCCGTCACCGTACAAATTAGCATTGAGAGCATAATGACCTAATCCAGCATTTTGGGTTCCGGTATTTTTATTTAGTGCATTAAACCCAACAGCAGTATTGTAATTACCAGATTGATTGGAATAAAGAGATTGAGCTCCAAAGGCAGTGTTTTGTGATCCAGTTTTATTTTCATAAAGAGCTCTGTAACCAAAAGAATCATTAGCGTTGCCAGTTGTATTAGAAAAGAAAGCTTCGTTTCCTAAACTGGTGTTGTTTGCTCCAGAGGTATTAGTTCTGCCAACGCTGAGACCGATAAAAGTGTTTCGACCAGTAAAAGTATTATCAGTTCTGATTTCTAGGTTGGGATTACCATCTGCATTAAGGAGAGTGAAAATGGAAGCGGTGGAATTAGTAGAAGCAATGGTTAATTTAGCCGTTGGATTGGTGGTGCCAAGACCAATATTGCCATTAGAAAATTTAAAATACATGACTTCGGTTGAGCCAATATTAAGTCGGGTATTTTCAGTTAAAGCATTACCTAATTTAAATTGAGTACCAGCTAGAGTAATACCATTACCAGCAGTGTAGACTCCAGCGGTAATAGCTACTTGTCCTGCAGCAGTTAATCGTCCTTGGGCATCGACGGTAAAGGTAGGAATAGAAGTACCACTACCAAAGGAACCAGTAGAAGTACCAGTATTAGTTAGAGCAATAGTTCTACCAACACCAGTACCAGTAATAGAGATACCAACTCCACTTTGAAGAGTAGTAATGAAGTTACCAGTAGAACCAGTACCGACAAAACCAGCAGAAGAGATACCATCTAATAAATCAGCATTAAGATTAGTAACAACAGTAGTGGTTTGAGCTTTAGTAGCATTAAGAGTATTAGCAGTTAGAGTAGTGCCAACAGTAAGAGCACCAGCAACAGAACCATTACCGGTAACTCTTAAGGTAGAAGTAGTAATTCCAACACTAAAGTTTTGAATTGCTGTCCAAGTATTAGTAGCACCAAGATTAAGAGCTAAGGTGTAAGGACCAGTACCACTTCTAGTTAAAGTACCATTGGTAGCATTATTAACATAGGGTAGAGAAGCAGTAGCACCAAGACCTAAGTAACGAGTATCAAGATTAACAGTAGCTAAACCAGTTAGATGACCTAAACCATCAAGAGTAATATCTTGGATAACAGTACCATTACTATTATTTGATGAAGCTTGAGATGAAGTATCAGCATGAGAAATAGTTCGACCAACACCAGTACCAGTGATAGTCATACTAGTACCAGCAGTTAGAGTAGTAATGAAGTTACCAGTAGAACCAGTACCAACAAATCCAGAAGAAGGAATACCATTAAGATAGTTAGCATTTAGATTAGTAACTAGATTAGTGGAACCAACACTAACAAAGGTGCCACCAACGGTAAGATTTTTAGTTAGTTCAGCATCACTGTTTAAATAAATTTTACCGGCGTTGGCGGCGGTTAAATTAATATCTAAATTAGCATAAGGACTTTCGGTTTGAATATAGAATGGGCCAGAAGCTCGAATGTAGCTAGCAGTTGAATTAGTAAAATTCAAATCATAAGCAATGGAAACATCACCACTAGACATAAAGGAAGTAGGATTGTAAAAGGTATTACCACTGGCAGAGAAGGAAGCAAAGGTAGATCCACCATCAGAAAAAGTAAGAGAGAAACCGCTAAAACCAATATCAGTATTTTGACTAAGTAAACCACCTAATCTAAAATCAGTGCCAACTAGACTTAAACCATTGGAAGCAGTGTAAGTAGTATTAAGATCAGCACTGTTAATGGTAATAGTAGAACCAGTTTTAGACAGAGTAACATTAGTACCGCCAACAAAGTTAACAGTATTACCAGAGAGAATAGCAGTAGTACCAGTACCATTAGCCTGTAGATTCCAAGAGACATAATTATCATAAGTAGCACTACTAAAAGCTAAAGAACCTAAAGCTCGTTTAGTAACAGTACCATTACTAGCAATCATTAAAGCAGTAGTACCAGTACCGGTATTAGTACCAGTCATCACTAAAGTACCACCAAGACCAACATTGCCTAAGACAGATTTACCAGTAACAGAAAGAGTAGCACCAACAGAAGCATTACCGGTAACTCTTAAGGTAGAAGTAGTAATTCCAACACTAAAGTTTTGAATAGCTGTCCAAGTATTAGTAGCACCAAGATTAAGAGCTAAGGTGTAAGGACCAGTACCACTTCTAGTTAAAGTACCATTGGTAGCATTATTAACATAGGGTAGAGAAGCAGTAGCACCAAGACCTAAGTAACGAGTATCAAGATTAACAGTAGCTAAACCAGTTAGATGACCTAAACCATCAAGAGTAATATCTTGGATAACAGTACCATTACTATTATTTGATGAAGCTTGAGATGAAGTATCAGCATGAGAAATAGTTCGACCAACACCAGTACCAGTGATAGTCATACTAGTACCAGCAGTTAGAGTAGTAATGAAGTTACCAGTAGAACCAACTCCAACAAATCCAGAAGAAGGAATACCATTAAGATAGTTAGCATTTAGATTAGTAACTAGATTAGTGGAACCAACACTTAAGAAAGTACCACCAATACTTAAGTTAGAGATAGTAGCACCAGCAGAGAAAGTATGTAGTCCAGTCCAAACAGGAGTGTAAGCTAGATTTAATCTGAAATCATTACCAACAAGAGTAATACCAGTAGAAGCAGTGTAGGTAATTTGAGAAGGAACAGCTACTTGTCCTGCAGCAGTTAATCTACCTTGAGCATCAACAGTAAAGGTAGGAATACTAGTACCACTACCAAAGGAACCAGTAGAAGTACCAGTATTAGTTAAAGCAATAGTTCGACCAACACCAGTACCAGTAATAGAGATACCAACTCCATTAGTTAGAGTAGTAATGAAGTTACCAGTAGAACCAGTACCGACAAAACCAGCAGAAGAGATACCATCTAATAGATCAGCATTAAGATTAGTAACAACAGTAGTGGTTTGAGCTTTAGTAGCATTAAGAGTATTAGTAGTTAGAGTAGTACCAACA
>JAQVXB010000054.1 GCA_028709405.1 Candidatus Shapirobacteria bacterium | reverse complement strand
ATGGCAATATGTACGGAGCTGTTGAATTTTTTAAAGTCTGCAAAAGATATGATATTAAACCTATAATCGGTTGTGAAGTCTATCTAGCCCCAAATGGCAGACTTGACAAATCAACTGGAAATCGTCGAAATCACCACTTAATTTTATTAGCCAAAAATGAGCAAGGTTATAAAAATCTAATGAAATTAGTCAGTATTGGCCAAATAGAAGGTTATTACTACAAACCCCGAATTGATTGGGAAACTCTCCAAAAATACAAGGATGGTTTAATCTGTAATAGTGGCTGTGTTGAAGGTGAAATTGCTCAACTAATCCTCGATGGTAATTACGAAAAAGCTAAAACAAGGGCTAAAGAATTTCAAACGCTTTTTGGAGAAGATTATTACCTCGAAATCCAACGCCACCCTGGTCTTGAAGATCAAGACAAAGCCAACGATGGTCTTATCAAAATTAGTCGTGAATTAGGTATTCCTCTTGTTGCCGCCAATGATGCCCATTATCTTAAAAAAACTGATGCCTTTGCTCAAGATGTTCTTATTATGATTAACACTCAAACTACCATCAATGACACTAAAAGAATGAGTATGATGGAATGGCCAGATTTTTACATTAAATCACCAGAAGAAATGGCCCAAGCTTTTTCAGACCTTCCTGATGCCTTAGAAAATACTGTAAAGATAGCTGAAAAATGTAATTTTGAAATGGAACTTGGTAATTGGTATTTTCCTAAATTTAAACTCCCAAAAGGTAAAACTCCCCAAGATGCTCTCAAAGAATTGGCTTATAAATGTGCTGAAGAACATTATGTCAAATTAACCAAAGAAATAACTGATCGTCTTGAATTTGAACTAGATGTTATAAATCCCAAAGGATATGCTGAATATTTCTTAATCATGCATGATTTTATAAGATGGGCCGAAGAAAACGACACTCCAACCAATACTAGGGGATCTGCTGGCGGCTGTTTAGTTGCTTTTGTTTTAGGTATTACTTCAGTTGATCCCTTAATTTATCAATTACCCTTTGAAAGGTTTTTAAACAAAGATCGTCCTTCTCCTCCCGATATTGATCTAGATATTGCCGATGATAAACGACAAGGAATGCTTTACCACATAATTGAACAGTATGGTAAAGACGCTGTAGCTCAAATTTGTACTTTTGGACGAATGATGGCTAAAGGTGCCGTTCGTGATACTGCTCGTGTCTTAGGCTATGAATACACTGTTGGTGACAAAATCAGTAAATTAATTCCTCTTGGCTCTCAAGGATTTCCCATGTCTATAGACAAAGCATTAGATACAACTCCCGAATTAAAGAATCTCTACAATACTGATCCCGATTCCAAAAAAATTATTGAAGCCGCCAAACAAATCGAAGGTTGTGCTCGACACATTAGTGTTCACGCCTGTGCCATTGTTATTTCTCCAACTACCATTACCGATTTTTCTCCAGTTCAAACCGAAACTGGTGGCGACAAGACTATTACTCAATATGAAATGCATGCCTGTGAAGACGTCGGTTTAATTAAATATGATATTCTTGGAATCAGAAATTTATCTTTCCTGGGACAATCGGTTTTAAATGTTAGAAAAACCCAAAATATCGATATTAATTTAAGAAAAATTCCTCTTGATGACAAAAAAACCTTTGATATGCTTTCCCGCGGTGACACTATGGGTGTCTTTCAGTTAGCAGGTGAAGGGATGACTAAATGGATTAAAGAATTAAAACCAAATCGAGTTGAAGATCTAATGGCAATGGTAGCTCTTTATCGTCCAGGCCCAATGGCCATCATCCCTGAATATATTGCCCGTAAAAACGATCCATCTAAAACTAGTTATATTGACCCAAAGATGGAAAAATTTTTAGATAAATCATATGGTCTTTTAGTTTATCAAGACGATTGTTTATACACTGCCATTGAACTTGCCGGTTATAGTTGGACTGAAGTTGATAAATTTAGAAAAGCCATTGGTAAAAAAATTCCAGAAGAAATGGCTTCTCAAAAAGAAAAATTTATTAACGGTTGTATTGCCAATGGTTACACCGAAGCCAAAGCTAAAGAGATTTTTGGTTATATCGAACCATTTACCTCATATGGTTTTAATAAGGCCCATGCCGCCTCATATGGAATGTTGGCCTATCGAACTGCCTATATGAAAGCTAATTTTCCAGTTGAATACATGTGTGCTCTTTTAACTGCCGAATCAGGTGATGCCGAAAAAGTTACCGACGGAGTCAATGAATGTCGCCATCTAGGAATAGTTATTAGCCCACCCGACATTAATAAATCTCAAAGCGGTTTTGAAATGGAAGAAAATTCAGAGTCATTGGAAAAAATGGCTATTCGTTTTGGATTAAGTGCCATTAAAAATGTTGGCGAAGCCGCCATCGAAAATATTGTTCATGAAAGAAATACTAATGGACCCTTTTTAAGCTTTAATGATTTCTGTCTCCGTGTTGATTCTCAAAAAATAAACAAAAGAGTATTGGAAAGTTTAATTAAAGTCGGTGCCATGGATCAATTTGGAGAAAGAAATGCTATCCTCTCATCTTTAGAAAAGATAAGAATTGATTGCGAAAAATTAAATATTAAAAAAAATAATGGACAATTCGGACTTTTTGATGCACCTACCAAAGAAAATACTAAAATAGTTGCCCCACCTGACAATTTTCCAGTTGTTAATCCTATGACCGAACATGATCGTTTAGCCATGGAAAAAGAATTACTTGGTATTTTTGTTACTGAAAATCCAATTAATAAAATATTATCTCCATTCCAAACATTGGGTCTACCAAAAATATCCAGTCTTCTCCAAAAAGATGCTAATCAATCGGTTAAAATAGTTGCTTCGCTAACCAAAATTAAAATGATTCGAACTAAAAAAAATAATGCCAAAATGGCTTTTCTCACCCTTGAAGATGAAAGTGGCAAAATCGAAGCTGTAATTTTCCCCAAAACTTATGAATCTGTAGAAAACAATTTAGTCGAAAATAAAGCTTTCTATATTGAAGGAAAAACTAATCTTCGTGAAGGTAATTTATCTATTCTAATAGATGTTATTAGCCAAGAAGCTCCCAAAACTTCTTCTAAATATGATTTCGTCATCACAGTTCCTAAATCAGCCAGTCAAAATCAATTAATGGAACTAAATAGTCTTCTTAAAAATAATCCTAATGGTCACAGAGGGCTCATAATACTTCCCAATGGCAAAAATATTCCTCTGAATTATGGTGTAAATTACAATGAAAATCTTCAAAAACAAATTGATAATATCCTCTTGTCAAACAAAAATTAGATTGCTAGACTAGCCAAGTTTACTTTGATATAATTTCAAAGCATAAATTTAATACCAATATGTCCCTAAAAATTACATACAAAGAACAAGATTTTTTTGTCGGTGACTCAATCAAGGTCAACTACAAAATCAAAGAAAAAGATAAAGAAAGAATCCAAGCCTTCGACGGCGTTATTTTAGCTGTAACCGGAACTGGTGAAAACAAAAATTTTATCGTCCAAAAAATAGCTTCTGACGCAGTTAAAGTTGAAAGAATTTTTCCTGTCAATGCTCCCTGGATTGATAGTATTAAAAAACTAAGATCCCCAAAAACCAAAATCCGACGCGCTAAACTGTATTATCTTCGTGCTAATAAAGTTCGCAAAACCGTTTAATAAATGGGTCTTTAGCTCAGTCCGGTAGAGCAGTTGCCTTTTAAGCAATTGGTCGCGGGTTCGAATCCCGCAGGACCCACCAAATTTAAAAATGAAACTGAGGCCAGTCTGTTCTAATATCTGATACAACTTTTGTCAAAAAACTATCATCACTCAATGATGCAATTTTTTTTAATTCTGTAAATTTTGTCTTAGCCATTGCTATATTAGATCTAAAATCAATTTTAGTTTTAATTTTTCTAAATTTTTCCCCAATACCGTCTGATGTCAAATCATTTCTGGTAGTTTGAAAAACATATTCGTCTAACAATTTATATATACCCAGCGTATTGTCTGCTATTGCTTGGTTGTAATTTACTTTTAATAAATCAAAAGTATCAATTATTCGTATAGCTTTTTGCCAATCATCATAGCGATCAATTTTAGTTTTATTTAAATTTAAATTGTCCATAATTGCAAATGAAAATCTTGTTGCATTAATTTT
>JAQVXB010000053.1 GCA_028709405.1 Candidatus Shapirobacteria bacterium | reverse complement strand
AAAGTAAATACCAAGGGAAATAAAATAGATTAAGGGAATTGAGAGAGGTAAAGATAAGGAAGAATTAATTAAATCTTGATTTAAAGCAGCTGGAATGGGAGTAATTAATAGCCAAAGAATAAAAAATAAATTTAATCTATCTAGTTTTGATCTGGTCAAAGAGACAAAAAATCCAATAATTAAAAATATTAGGCTGGGATATAGAATTACGCCAATATAGGGATGGTAATACTGAGTGTTTTGCCAGTCCCCTTCAAAAATTAAAAAGCGAGGAGAAAAATAATTAAAATAGCGGGAAGAAAAATTTCTTAGAAAAAACAGGCTCTGATTATGAAATAAATAATAATCATTTTTATTAGTTTCGCTTATGATGGTTTGAGTTTCAGTTTGGGGTCGATGATAACTAAAAAGATTTAGAGTTTTTGCATTGCTATTGAAAAATAGGCTATAAAAAATGGTTGTTATAAGAATAAAAACGGAAAATAACAGATATTTTTTTGATTTTTGATTAAAATATTTAAAGAAAAGTAAAAAGACAATTAAAAGCCCGAGAATAAAGAGAATATTTTTTTCGTTATATCGGGAAAAGTAGATTAAATAAGGATTAATAGTGGCAATAATCGCGGCAATAATAGCAGTTTTGTAAGCTTTTTGATTTATTTCTTTGATTAAAAAATAGATTATTATTGGGATAAAAGAAGTTAATAAAATTGAAAATAAATTAGATTGATTGTTGATCTTAAATAATCTAAAAAAAAGGGAAAAGGCAAAGATAATAGTTAAAAAAATTTTTTTATTTTTCATTTTTAAAAGTGATTAAATAAAATTCTTGTTGTTCTCGATATTTTTGGTTAATTTTAGATACTTCGATAAAATTAATTTTATTAGAATTGTTTTGATTGTAATCATTAAGGCTATTATTAATTATAATTAAATCTTGTTTTGGGACAACAAAAAGTGAATTTTGAGGTAAATCTTTAAATAAGTTGGACCAGTTTATATGACCGAGATAATAGTTGCTTTCTGTTTTAATACCAGAGAAAGATGAGGTGTCAATAGAAGTAAATGATTCCGTTGGAGAAATATTTTTATCTGATGGTAAATATTCACTGTAATTTAAGAAAAAAGGAGTAAACGATTCAGGGTAATTGGCGAAATATTTTTGTTGATAGTCACTGTTAATGGCGGTTAAAACAGCTTCTTTCATGCCAAAATGCCAATCTCTGGCCGAGTTATTTGGATAATGGAAATAATATTGATGGAGAAAACGACCAAAACAAAGTAAATAGATAAATAAAATTAGACTAATAAAAATTTTTGATTTGGTGATTTTAAAAATTTGTTTAATTCCTAAAATCGAAAATAGACTTAAAAATGGTAACATTAAAATTAGTCTGGTGGCATGAGGAGAAGGAGAATCGCGGGTAATTGAAAATGGAATCGGAGCAAAGATTAAACTAAATAAAAAAAACAGATAAAATTTATGATTAGGTGTTTTTTTGACAAAGATTGAAGAAATACCAATAATGATAAAAAATAAATCTAAATAAAGAAGATTACCAGCAGTTTGAACGCCTTGACGAAGATTACAATCCCCTTTCAAAAATAAAAATTCAGTGGAAAAGGCGGAGAAATAATTTTTAATAAAAGTTTCTGACCATTGTGAAATTTTGTTGTGATTAATTTTAGAAATTAACATTGGCTTTAGACCTATTTGTTGACCAAAAACCATAATTGAATCTTCGTATCGGAGGTAATCAACTGTTTTACTAACAGTTGGATCGGTAAAAATATTTATGTAGGAAAAACGATAACCAGCCCGACCTTTGATGGTGTCTACTATTATTGGTAAAGAAATTAAAATAATTAAAAAAATAGCAATGAATTTAGTTTTTATAGGAATTTTAATTATAGTTTTAAACCAAATAATGAAAATACTCAAAAAGATAAAAACTAGATGTAATTTAGCTGTACTATATGAGTAGGTTAATAATGAAAAACAAATTAAGGAAAGATATAAATTTTTGTTTTTATTGGTTTTTATAAACTTTATCCAGAAATAAATTCCAGATAAAGTCAAAAAAAGCATATTAGTGGCGGCAAAACCAACTCGACTGAAATGAAATAGCCACGGAGTAATTGATAATAAAAATCCACCAATGATAGACCAAACACTATTATTAATTAATTCCTTAATAATTAGACAAAAAAATAGAATGGTTAAAGTTCCAAAAATTGCTGACGATATTCGAATTGAAACATCAGAATGTCCTACTATTTTTTGAATTAATGCAACACTATAGATAAAGAAAGAGGGTTGCCAATCAACAAATGAATGGAAATGAATCGGAAATTTATTACCAAAATAATCCGTATTTCTGTTGTTAAAAATAAAAGCTTGATAGTTAATGTCGACTTCGTCGGAAAAAAGAGAAGGAGGAAATTCGGTGTTTTTGTAGAGATAGAGGAAAAAAGAAAAAAGAAGAATAGCTATTAAAGTTAATTTAAAAAATAGATTTTGATTTTTCATTTATTAAAAATTTTAATTATTTTTTTAACTTTTTGACCAGACCAGATTATAAAGTTGATTAGGTGATGTTTTATTAGGCCGTGAAATTGAATACTACCTGGGATAAGACGACGCCATTGGTTTTGAGGATCGGCTAACTTACTACCACTGGCTCCATGACGATGGACTACTTGGCATTGAGGGTAAAAAAATACATCTTTTTTGAGTTGATTAATTTTTCGGCACAAATCCATATCTTCAAAATAAAAGAAATACTTTTCGTTCCAACCACCAATTGATTCAAAAAATGATTTTCTGGTAAGAATAAATCCGCCAGAAATCGCCCATACTTTGATTGGTTTATCGGTTTTAGGTAAATATTTAGTGTATTTATTTGGTTTATTTAACCAAAACTCTTTAAAGGCGTTGATAAGACTTTGATTGGGAAAAACTGATGGTTGAGGGGTGAGATCGGGGTTTAAAAATTTAGGTCCAATGATGCCAATGTTATTTTTATTTTGAAAAAAGTTTAATAAATCATTAAATGAATCATCGATTAATTCCATGTCTGAATTCATAAAAACAATATATTCATTGGAAATATGTTTTAGGGCTACATTGTTTCCTTTAGAAAAACCAAGATTGGATTTGTTTTTAATAATTTTTACATTTTTTTCTTTAGATAATAATTCAATAGTATTATCTTTAGAATCATTGTCGACGACAATTATTTCGGGGTTATTTAAAAATTTATTGATACTTTGAACGCACTTTTGAGTGATTTTGGCAGTATTCCAAGTAAGAATAATAATGGATACTTTCATATTATTTATTAGAAAAAATATCCAAAATTTCTTTATCGGTTAACTTAGAAAAGACAATAGGGTTTGGGTTTTTTTTAATCTGTTTTTTAGCAGCACGGACAATTTTTATATAATTGGGACCAGATAAAATTCGACCAATAATAGCTAATTTATTACTTAAAATAAGATTAGGATCGGTTATGTTTCGCCAAACAGAAAGTAATCGATTTCTTTCTTTGACATAGTTTAATAGTCCTTTGGAAAATTTAGACATGGTTGATTCATGATTATGTTCAATAATACATTTTGGCTCCCAAAGAAGGGTGTAGCCTGATTTCCAGGCTCTAAAACCTAAATCTAAATCTTCACAATAGAAAGGTTCGTAGACTTTATCAAAACCACCTAATTTTTGAAAAATTTCTTTTCTAATGATAGAACCACCACCAGAAAGCCAAGCAGTAATATGAGTTTTTTTAATATCTATTCCTGGTTCGTGTTGAAGATAACCACCTCCCCAAAAAATTCTGGCCCAGTTTTCGTGGCCTAATTCAGCAAAACCAACACCAAACAAATTAGGATCAGAAAAGTGAGGAAGAGCATTTTTAATATAATTTGAATGAGGAAAAATATCACTATTGAGCATAACCACCAAATCTCCTTGACTGCGATAAACAGCTTTGTTTGAATTTTTACCAAAACCAAGGTTTTTTTTGTTAACTATTAGTTTTAATTTTGAATATTTTTTTTGAAGTTCTTTGACATATTTAACGCTTTGATCAGATGAATAATCGTCGGCAACAATTATTTCTTCGGCTTCAATACTGGTCTTAATAATCTGTTCTAGATTTTTTTTAAGTAAAGATAGACCATTCCAATTAGTGACAATGACTGATATTTTCATATTATTTTTTGATTAGTTTGAGAAATTCAGTTTCAAAATTGCTTTTGGAAAATTTCTGACATTTAATTAAAGCTTGCTTAGA
>JAQVXB010000052.1 GCA_028709405.1 Candidatus Shapirobacteria bacterium | reverse complement strand
TTTTTGGGCGATTATATTTTTAGTGGTGGCAATAAGACTGAGTGTTAGAGATAAAAAATACCATAAAATTTGGTTAATAATTTTAGGTGAAATAATATTTTTATCTTTTTTTAAGAAAATTGACGGGTTGGATTTTATATTATTCTTCCCGATCAGCTATTTGCTTTTTTTGGGGGCAAAAATGATTAATAAAATAAAATATGGTTGGTTGTTAAATTTAATTTTAATTGGACTGATGTTGATTGAAATGGGGAGGATGTATTTGTGACAAAACGACAGTGGGTAATTTTAATATTAATTTTGATATTGGCACTTTTTTTGAGATTTTGGCAGTTAGGACAAACACCAAAAGGTTTTTATTGCGATGAGGCTTCGTTGGGGTATAGTGCTTTTTCAATAATGAAAACAGGAAAAGATGAATTTGGAAAAGAATTTCCTTTACTTTTTAGATCGTTTAGCACTTTCCAAGCACCAATTTATATTTACCTTTTAATCCCAATTTACAAAATTTTTGGAATGAGTGTGTGGAGTACTCGAGCGCTTTCGGCAATAGTTGGGATGGTAGGAATTTGGTTTAGTTTTTGGTTGGTAAAAAATTTATCTAAAAAAACAAATTTAGCTATAATAGCTGCCTTACTTTTAGCAATTTCTCCATGGTATTTGATGTATTCCAGAACCAGCTATGAAACTAATGTGGCACTTACATTTTTTATAATTTCTTTGTGGAGTTTTTATAAATTTAGAGAAAATAAAAATTATTTAATATTGACAGCCATAATGGCGGCTTTGGCTTTTTTGTCTTACAACTCAGAAAGAGTAGTGGTCCCTTTGGTATTTTTAATTTTATTTGGAAAAGAATATAAATATTTTTTTGATAAAAAATATTTAAAAACTTTGTTGATTGCAATAGTTTTTGGCTTGGTAATAATAGCTCCAACCATTAAGTTGATGTCGACCCCGGGATTTTTATCTAGATTAAATAGCTTAAGTATTTTTTCAAAAGAGGTTAAAGATCCTTGGAGTTTTGATAAAGATTTAATTGGATGGAAAAATGCTGTATTTAATAATCGACTAATACTAAACATAAGAGAATTTGGAGCACTTTATGTTTCTTATTTTTCACCAAGATATTTATTTGAATTAGGTGACCCCGGCCCAAGAAGTTCCTATCCTGATTTGGCACCATTTTTATGGTGGCAATTACCGTTTTGGTTAATTGGATTAATTTGGCTTTTTAATAAAACAAAAAATGAAGATAAAGAAATTAAATTCTTAATAATTTTAATGATGATAGTGTCCCCTATTCCGGCTTCGGTTACTCGAGATCCATTTTCAAGTATCAGAGCCCTGCCTTTGGTATTGCCATTAAGTATTTTGACAGCAATAGGATTGAATAAATTTTTAAAAAAATATAAACAAATTGGGAAAATAATTTTAATATGTTTAGTTTTATGGAGTTTGGGAAAAATTTATCTGTCAGTATTTAAATTTAATGATTATTATAGGGGTTTGGATTGGGAAATTGGAATAGAAGAAATGGTGGAACAAATAAAAAACGAAAAGTCACCAGTAATGATTTGTAATAGAGCGGAAATTTATTCACAAGTTTTATTTTTTACAAAAGCTGACCCAAAAAAATATCAAGAAGATAATTTTGAAGTTTCAAAAGATGACTATTATTCTGATATGAATAGGAATAAAAATAAAATAATAGGTAATATAACTGTCAAAGAACTGGATTGGGGAAAAGATATTGAAAAAGAACAAATAATAGTAGCTGATTTACTATATATCAACGAGACTCAAATTAAGGAACATTGTTTAACAAAAGTATTTGAGATAAAAGATAGGAATAATAATGTTCTGTTTATGGGTTTGAAAACCAATCCTGAACTTAAAAAAGAAAAGGGTGGTCGGGGGTGTCTTTAATTTATTTGCTTTTTAGGGAAAATTAGATACAATAGCTATGTAGAGAAGTTTCTGTCAAGCGTGTTAGTTTTGAAAAGAGATCCTACAGTTATATATTTTTTAGACAATGATCAAAAAATTGTACGTCGGAGGGTTGAATTTCAATACTACCGATGAGACCTTAGGGGCATCTTTTGCCCAAGCTGGAACTGTTGTTTCAGCTATTGTTATTAAAGATAAATTTTCCGGCAGATCCAAAGGTTTTGGGTTTGTGGAAATGAACAGTGACGAAGAAGCTCAAGCTGCTATCGACATGTGGAATGAAAAAGAATTGGATGGCCGAACCGTTAAGGTTAACGAAGCCAGACCAATGGAAGACCGACCTCCTCGAAGAGATAATTTCTCTCGTGGTGGAAATGGTGGTTTCGGTGGTGGCCGCAGTGGCGGAAACCGATACTAATCGTTTTTCTTAAAACAATAAAAACAGGGTGCTTTTTGGCACCCTGTTTTGTGTTAAAGTGGGATGATGCTTAATTGTGAAATGGTAGTAGGTTTACACTTGTATCAGCCTCCAAGACGGGTAATGCATGAAGAATTAAGTTCAATTCAGACTGATCCTAATAACCAAAATTGGACGGAAATAATAGATAGACAGTCTTATGAACCAGTAATTAAATCAAAAGCCGCAGAAAATATTTCTTTTGATGCTTTTGGGACATTAAGACAAGAGTTAAAGAAGATCGACCCAAAGACGGTTGAAGTGATGGATCAAAGATTAAAAACAAATGGAGTGGCAGATACTTTTATTCATCCAATCTTACCCGACCTAAGCAGAGAAGATAAAGAAATTGTGATTGGGGCAGGAAAAGAAAGTATATTAAAAGATACTGGAATTCAATTACCATTTATATGGGTACCAGAAACAGCTTTGGATTATGAAACGTTAGAAGTTTTGTCTGAATTTGATTACAAAGGAGTTATTTGTGCTCCAGAACAGGTAAAAAGTTTTAATGGCCAATCGGCAGACAGCCAACCAATTAAAATTGATTTGAATAATGGAAAAACTATTTATGCTATTCCTTTTGATAGGCCGGTCTCTTCAGCAATAGCCTTTAGAGATAAAAGCAATGCTGATCAGTTTTGCCAGGATTTTATTAGACCGGCATTTAATGGCAGTAAAAGAATGATTATTAGTTATACTGATGGTGAAACTTTTGGACATCACTGGAAATATGGGGATAAATTTTTAGATTATTTAGTTAATATCAGTTTGCCAGAACAAGGAATAAATCCAGTATCAATTAATTCTCTTGACTTGGAATCAATGGCTATTGAGGGAAAATTAAATAATAGATCGGCTTGGAGTTGTCCACATGGAGATTTGATTAGATGGCGAGGTAGTTGTGGGTGTACCCAAAATGGTCAATGGAAAGAGTCTTTTTATGGTGCTTGTGAAAGATTAAACGAACGGGTGACGGAGTTGGTTAAAGAGGAGTTAAGACCAAACTATAAGGAACTAATTATAAAAAATTTTGATCAGGCCTTTGAAAATAAAGGGATAAAATATAATAAATCGGCTTTAATGATGTTGGTGAGTGCTAAAGTATCGGCTTTAACTTCAAGAACTAGTTGTGCTACTTTTTTTGATAATCCAAGTGTTTCGGGAAAAATCAGTATTTTGTTTGCGGTTCAATCAATTGCATATATAAAAGATACTGGATTAAATTACTGTAGAGCTGAAAAAATTGGAAATGAATTTTATCAAAATATAATTAGTGGCCTAAATGATCAACAAAAAAAAGAAATGTTTGATCAAAAAATGTTGGAAATATTAGGAGTTAGGTGAAAATTTATATCTCGCCAATTGAGATATTAGTAATTACAACTGATTGACCATTAACATTAACCTTATCTAACTTTTTTTTGCCAAGAAGAGCTTCCCCGATTGGACTATTAATTGAGATCCAATCTGGTTTAAGACGAGCATCATTTTTACCAACCAAAGTTATAATCATCTCTCTTTTGTCTTCTTCAAAAAAAACCGAAACTTTGTGTCCAAAAGAAATAAAATCACAGTGAGTTGGAGCCGATTGAATAACTGATTCTTTTAGATCAGCTTCGGCCTCGGAGATTTGGGAAGATAAAACAGTAGCTCTCTCGCCCATAAAAATATAGGCAGAATTTTCCTTTAAATCACCTTCAGCGGCGGCTTCGTTGCGCTGTTTATAGGTTCTTTCTAGTTCTTTTTTAAGGCTTTTGATTTCTTTTTCAAGATTTTCTCTGCCCAATTTAGTGATCATGAGCGTTTATCTTAGCAAATTATCCATTTCGATTCAATCTAACAATTTACCAATTGAGATAAGTGACAGTGATTTGGAGGACGGTGGCAAAGGAAACCCAAAGAAGATAAGGAATATTTAAATAAACAACCCATTTGACATGGGGAAAAATGGAAATCATAAACCAGATTAAAGTGATTAAAACTAAAATAATATCAATCATGGCTAAAAGATTATTTT
>JAQVXB010000051.1 GCA_028709405.1 Candidatus Shapirobacteria bacterium | reverse complement strand
ATAAAAAAAAAGTAAAATTCCGCCACTAATAAGAAAAGAAAGAAAAAGCTTTTTCTGTTCTTTGAAAAAGAAAAAAGAAAGGAAGTAACAAATCCATGATTAAGTTTGCCGATTCAGTTGCCTACAAAATGGCACTATCTTTAAAAGACCAATATTCCTTTTATACCGGTCTTTTTCTCTACGAATTAAACTATTTCTTTAAAACTTCTAAGGAAAACGAAGAAGACAGTCATGATGCTTGGTTCTTTTTTAATAAAGGTAAAATAATTTTATTTTTCAATAAAAGAGAACAACCATTTTTTGAAAGAAAAATTAATCTCATCAAAATAAGACAGGATTTTTTAGATCGAAACATCATTTCTATTAACAATGATCCCCTTACATTAGAATTCATTAAAAGCGCCGAAATTATTTATTACCTTGAAAATGATTTTTCAACCGAAATTTGGCTTCACCAAGACGATGCCAATTTTATAACTAAATCTTTAAATTCCAATTTAACTATCAATCAAATTCGCCAAAAAGTCTGGTTTAATCAAATGGAATACAAAGTTAAATTCGAAGAAATAAAAACTAATCAGCTTAGTTTTTATTTATTTGATTATCAAAACAAAAAGATTATTAACTCCTATATTATTGCCAATATTATAAATGATCTAAAAATAAGTTTTTATCTAAGTAACAATAAAAATATAATTATTCCCTATCAAAAATACTTTTTTTTAAAAAGACAAATATCACTTATATACCCTCACTGCTGTTTTTTTCAGAGTCCAATTGAAGCTATGATAGTTTTCAACAATTAAAATCATTATTCTAAAACAATTAATCCTTTCTTTTTTATTCTCAAACCCCGGGTTGCGTCACAAACGCTTAAATCCCGGGGTATTTTATTATCCTATAATTTGACAAATGCTAAAATTTTAATATAATCTAGCCATTAAAAGTAAAAACAACAGCGTTTTTACCCATAGTACCTTTAAAATTCAAATCAAATCAAACAGGCGCTCTGTTTGGACATTAATTTAATGTCCAGCCCGAGCGTCTGCGCTCAAAAATAAAAAAAGAGAGGTAAATTGGTAATGACAACAGAAACAAAGGTCAAAACTAAAACAACCATCCCTCAAAAATCCAATCCCAAAGGTCTGTCCTTAGTAAGCATCGCCAAAGAGTTAAACTGTCTCCATCCTTCCTGTCAGTCAGCAAGAAAAGATTTATTGCTCCAGGAAATGAACAATAGGCATGTCACTGACTACAACTTTTTGGAATGGCTCAAAGCTTTTAAAGTTGGAGGAGTAAAAAACAAATTTTCTGAACTCAGATGTTTTCAAATCATCATCATCAAAAAGTTATTCAGATTAGAATCGAGTATCATTTTAAAGAAAAATATTCCCCTTTTTGAACTTTATATAAAAGAACTAAAAGTAAAATAATAAGGAGGTTGTTGTTGATGAAAAAAAATGTCAAATATTCAAAACTCATCGATATCCAACTCATGGATCATCGAAATCTTGAAGAACCACTTACCAAAGAAGAAGCCACTATAATCCTCAAACAAAATCATATTCCTTATTATCCATCAATGGATGGACACAGCCACACCATAGCCGTGCCTAAATCAAGAATAATTGATGTTTATAACATTCCAGAATATAACCTTTTAGACAGCGATGGAACCGAAATTTCTCACTCAGAAGTCGAAAAGATTTTTTGCGAAACTCTTCGGCCTGAGAAACATCCATCCTCTTTTGATTTAATTTGAATTTTCCCGCCCGAGGGGTTTTGGATAATATCCATTAACTACCTCGGGCCCTTTTTACTAAAAATTCAATATAAATATCCTATAATCTTGACTTTACCTTTATTTTTTGCTAGCATTCGGTACTATAAGCGTTTGCTTATTTTTATATAAAGCCGTTTTTATTTTAGAAAACAATACCGTTTTCAAAAAATAAACATTGCCAAAGAACTTTAAAAAATCAGAAAAATTAAGAAAGAAGGTATTTCTGTGAAAAAGAAGATATTAACTATCGGCAGCCTCATCATCATTGCAGTAATGATTATTACCATCACCTTTGTTGTCTCCGCTTCTGTTTCATTTGAAGATTTCGATGGCAACTACGACGGATTTATCAAAGTCGATCCACCAGTAGACACCATCATTTATTTCAATGATGACGGTAGCATCTCCAACACACCGACTGAAATATATATCGAATTCGACATCAGTGATGATAAAAAATCACTTTCATTCGAAGCTACTAGAATCCTTGTGACCAAAATTTATTTAAAAGGCGGCGACGGGTATCGAGTCTATACCTTTAGCCCAGGCGTAAGCGAAGCTTCAGATTTAATGTGTCCCAACAATGGTGGAGATAATATCCCAACCATTTCACATTATGGTCTAATTGAAATTGAACCAACTGAACCAACTGAACCAACTGAACCAACTGAACCTACAGAACCAACTGAACCTACAGAACCAACTGAACCTACAGAACCAACCGAACCTACAGAACCAACTGAACCGACTGAACCAACTGAACCAACTGAACCAACTGAACCAACTGAACCTACAGAAACCAGCAACACAACTCCAACTACAACAGAGGAAATTCCTCAAACTGGGGAAACTGGTGATACATTTAGTCTTCTTGTTGCTACCTTACTACTTTCCGCCGCAGGTGGTTTGACTGCCTTCAAAGTTTTTTTAAAAAAAGCCCAAACCTAATTTTTCTTGATCCCCGCCCGGGGCGTTTCGTTGCTTGCTACATTTAGCAAATACAACTTAACATCAACCCCGGGCTTCTTATTTGAAAAATATCCTATAATTTGTTACAATCCCCTGTTTTCCAAAAGTAATAGCACTTTTAAAAAAAACGAAAGGGGAATTAAGATGATTCATACTATTCATGATCTAGAAAAAATCGATAATCAGACACTCAAAGCAATTATCATTTGTGTAAAAATATCCCAAAAAAAAGAGGTTATTATCGAAAGTTGTGAGTATAGTCCATTTTTTGACCAACTTCAAAAACTATCTCTATCAATTTTAAAAGAAATTATCTTTGCTAAACTTGACCAAAAACCTCTGAATATCCAAAAAATACTTCAACTTGAAATTCGAAAAAATCAAACTGTCAAAGATTATCTGAATCAAATCCACGACCTAATTCATCAACTCAATCCTAATTTTATTGGAATTTCTTATGAAGAAATAATCACTTTTATTATCAATGATAATACCAATATTACCAATCATTTTGATCAAGAAACAAAAAAATTAATCAACCAAGAGTATTTTTCCTATCAAGAAAAGAAACTTCTAATTATTCAAAAGTTCCGGGATGAAAATATTGAATCCAAAATTATCACCCCTATTTTCGTATTATGACAAAGAAGAAAGATTATGAAAATCCCAGCATTCACCCATTATTATAGTCAAGTCAGAATTTCTTCCAACTAAATGACCAAATCCCGAAGTTGCTTTTATGCAACAGCTTTTAAATAAGCAATTCGGGATTTTTTTTAATTGGAAATTAGATATTAGACATTAGAAATTTGATTTGTTATAATTCCCCCATCAACCGAAGACAGCCGGCATCAAAATAAGTCCAGCCGAGGCAAAACAATTTAATTGTTTTATCTGCGCCTCGCTTCGACGAGGCTTTTTTAATAATTTTAAATAAAGTTCTAAAGTACTAACGCTCTAGAGCTCTAAATTATGACCACTCAACTAAAAATCAATCAAGTCGAAGACGTCGCTAAAAAAATTAGTGCCGCTAAATCTGTCGCTTTAGTTCAATATCAAGGTTTAAACGCCGCTGATACTACTGATCTTCGCGCTAATATTAAAAATGTTGGCGGTTCAATCGAGGTTGTCAAAAATTCCCTTTTAACCAGAGCTTTAGAAAAATTAGGTATCAAACTACCAGAGGAATTAGTTGGACCAACTGCTGTTACTTATTGTAATGAAGATGAAGTCGCCCCTTTAAAAGAAATTGACAAAATCAATAAAGCCAAAGAAAAAACCAGCTTTAAATACGGTATTTTTGATAAACAACTTTTATCACTCGATGAGTTAAAAACCTTTCTCAGTCTGCCTTCCAAAAGTACTCTTATTACCCAATTTGTCGGTGGCCTTAAACATCCCCTTCAGAGATTGGCTTACGCTCTCCGTTTCAACCAAACTCAATTGGTTTTAACTCTCAAAGCTTTATCAGACAAAAAACAATAACCTTAAAACTTGATAAACTTTTAACTTTATAAACTAGTAACTAAATTATTTATTAATTAAAAATTAAAAACCTATGTCAGAAGATAAAAAAATAAGTACAAAAATCGAAAAAATCATCGATTCTGTCGCTGAATTATCAGTTCTTGAGCTTTCCGAATTAGTTAAAGCTCTTGAAGAAAAATTTGATGTCAAAGCTGT
>JAQVXB010000050.1 GCA_028709405.1 Candidatus Shapirobacteria bacterium | reverse complement strand
TAAATAAAGTGATGATTTTTCTATTTAATAGGATTGTTACAACTTGACAAAAATTATTTAGACCTGTACCATAGGTGTAGGTATGACAGAAATAATAAACTTTAAAAAAGCTCATAGCCATTTGAGTAAGATCATAAAAATGGTCGAAAATGGCGAATATTGCATTGATATTATGCAACAAAATTTGGCGGTTATTGGTCTTCTTAAATCAGCACATCAAATGCTAATGGAGAATCATTTAAAGACTTGTTTTTCGAGTGCGATAAAAAGCGGTGATGAGAAAAAAAAGGATGAAATGACTAAAGAAATTTTGAGAGTTACTAAGATGTTTAATAAATAAATATGATTAAACAACTTTACAAAGTGGAAGGAATGCATTGTAAAAGTTGTGAGATTTTAATTGAAAATAATTTGGAAGAAAAAGAAGGAATAAAAAAAGCAGAAGTTAATTTGACAGAAAATAGTCTAGAAATTGAATCGGATAAAAAAATAAAAATAGACGAATTGAATAGAATTTTTAAAAAAAACGGATACAAATTTTTAGAATTAGAAAGAAAACCCTTCCCCGACCCTTCCCTTGACAGGGCAGGGAGAAAACTATGGTGGATACCGGCAGCAGGAGTGATAGTTTTATTTTTTGTTTTGAATAAATTGGGATTGGGAAGTTTTTTAAATATTAACAGTCAAAGTTCGCTTTTAACCTTTTTTATTTTGGGAATTATTGCCGGATTTTCAACTTGTGGAGCATTACTTAGTGGAATAATTATTTCCTACCCAAGACGAACATTGGAAATAATAATTGGCAGAATTGTGGGATATACAATTTTGGGAATAATTTTAGGAATGGTGGGACAAACAATAGCAATAATTGGATTTAGTAATGTGATGGTAATAGTGGTGTCAATAATAATGGCAATTGTGGGTTTACAAATGTTGGAGGTGAAATGGGCCCAAAAAATTAAAATAAATTTACCAAAATCGATTAATAAAAAAATAGTTAATAAAAAATTACCAATTATTATTGGATTTTTAACTGTGCTTTTGCCTTGCGGATTTACATTATTAACCGAAAGTGTGGCAATGATAAGTGGAAATTGGGTAAGTGGAATGTTAATTATGTTGGCATTTGTTTTGGGAACTAGTATCCCTTTGTTTTTAATCGGAATTTCAAACGAAAAATTTATTAAGAGTCAAAAAACAGTGGGGCTTTTAATATTATTTTTTGTACTTTATACTTTGAATTTTCAATTTGGAATATTAAAACCCACCCTAACCTCCCTTGAAAAGGGAGGGCTTGAAAGCTTAAACACTAATGAAAATGTGGAGGTGGTAAAAACTAGTTATACAAGGTTTATGGGGTTAAATCCCTACACTTTGACAGTTAAAAAAGGACAAAGAGTGAGAATTGAAATTGAAGTTAAAGAAAGTGAATATGGTTGTATGTCGACAATTTTATTACCTGGACTTTTTAATAGAGCTCAAACATTGGTGGCTGGAAAAACTTTAATAATGGAATTTACGCCAAATAATGTTGGAACTTATAAATTTGCCTGCGCAATGGGAGTGCCCCATAAAGGAGAAGTAAATGTTATTAAATAAAAACTTAAAAATTAGAGGGATGCATTGTGCTAGCTGTTCCAATATTATTGAAAATAAATTAGCAAAATTTGATGGAGTTAAAAAAATCAGTATAAATTTTGCGACAGAAAAAGCATTAATTAAATTTGATTCAGATAAAACTAGTGTAAAAAAAATGAATCAGGAAATTGAAAAATTAGGGTATAGTTTTTTAGAAAATTACGAAGGAAAGGAAGATAAAAATGAAGAATTTGAAAAATTAAAAACGAAAGTTAAATTTGGATTTCCACTGGCAATAATAGTGTTTTTAATAATGATGGAAAATATTATTTTTAAAAATATTGACATGGAAAAACTAAACTTAATATTAATGTTTTTGGCAACATTAATATTGTTTTGGATGGGAAAACCATTTTTAAAAGGAATAATAAATTTTATTAGATATGGAGTAGCTAATATGGATACTTTAATTGGAATTGGAACCGGAACGGCTTATATTTATAGTCTTTTTAATTTGAACAAAACTACATTTTTTGATGTGACAATTGTGGTAATTGGATTTGTAACTTTGGGAAAATATTTGGAGTCAAAATCAAAATTAAAAACAGGAGAAGCAATTAATAAATTATTGGGTTTACAGAGTAAAACGGCTTTAATTATAAAAGACAATAAAGAAATAGAAATACCGATTAGTGATGTTAAGGTTGGGGATATTTTAATAGTGAAACCAGGGACAAAAATTCCGGTTGACGGAATAATTACTAAGGGAAATTCAACAATTGATGAATCAATGGTCAGTGGAGAAGCAATTCCAGTCGATAAAAAAATTGGTGACTTAGTTATTGGATCAACGATTAACAAACAAGGTAGTTTTTTGTTTAGGGCAACTGAGGTTGGTGAAGAAACTTTACTATCTCAAATTATTAAAACCGTGGAAGAGGCTCAGGGATCAAAAGCACCGATTCAAAGTTTGGCTGACAAAATTTCTGGAGTGTTTGTGCCAATAGTTTTAATAATCGGAATATTATCGTTTGGATTATGGTTGATATTGGGACAAAATTTATCGATGGCAATTTTATCGATGGTGGGAGTGTTGGTGATCGCTTGCCCTTGTGCGTTGGGATTGGCTACACCAACAGCAATAATTGTTGGAGTTGGTAAAGGAGCAGAAAACGGAATACTTATAAAAAATGCTGAAAGTTTGGAAAAATTAGCAAAAATAGACACAATAGTGATGGACAAAACCGGAACAGTTACAAAAGGTAAATCTCAAATTACAGACATAGTTTTAATGTCGAAAAAATATAGTGAAAAAGAAATTTTAAAATATGCCGCTAGTGTGGAAAAATTATCGGAACATCCGCTGGCTAAAAATATTATTAAAAAAGCTAAAGAAGAAAAAATAAAGCTGTGGAGTTGTAATGATTTTTCAATTTTAGAAGGAATTGGAGTAAAAGGAATAGTTAATAAAAAAAAGATTTATATTCATAAATTGGTTGATAATGGAAATGAATTAATTAAACAAGGAAAAACTGTAATTGAAATAGAAATTAATGGAGAGAAAGTGGCATTAATAGCATTGAGTGATTTATTAAAAGAAGGCGTGAGGGAGACGGTGGATTTACTTCATAAAAAAGGGATTGAAGTGATAATGTTGACCGGTGATAATAAACTGGCAGCAGAATTTATGGCCAGACAGGCAAATATTTATGGAGTGATCGCTGGAGTATTACCACAGGAAAAAGCAAAAAAAATTAAAGAATTACAAAATCTTGGGAAAAAAGTAGCAATGGTTGGAGATGGTATAAATGATGCTCCAGCTTTGGCTCAGGCAGACGTAGGAATCGCAATGGCAACCGGAACAGATATTGCGATTGAATCGGCTGGTATTACTCTGCTTTATGGCGATATTGCAAAAGTTAATAAAACAATTGAACTGGCAAAGGCGACAATGAAAACAATTAAACAAAATTTGTTTTGGGCGTTTATTTATAATATTGTTGGAATCCCGATTGCGGCTGGGGTACTCTATCCAATTTGGAAAATAGGATTAAACCCGGTGTTTGCTGGAATAGCAATGGCCGGAAGTAGTGTGTCGGTGGTAGGAAATTCATTAAGATTAAAAAATAAAAAGATAAGATAATTTTTATAGATGGTCGTGGACGTCGAATTCAATTACAGAAAAAGTTTGACCATCAAAATCTAGAATAGAGTATCCCCCTTCGTGAATTTTTGACTCAGCAATTAAATTGTCAGCTGGACGAAATTTTGGCTCGAGAGAATAAATAAAATTGCGAATAATGCCACCATGAGTGGCAATTAAAATTAAATCAGGGTGAGATTGATGATAGATTTCTGTTATTTTTAGTTGAAAGCTAGAAATAACTTGATTTAAAGAGGTTTTGGTTTCGGGTGAAATCCATTCAGGGTTTTGCATGGCCATTTCTTGAATATGCTGGCGAATTTCATAAGGATTTTGATAATTAGTATAGGCAATAAATTCACCAAATTCTGGAACAATTTCACTTCTTTTTATTTCTAAAATTGATTTGATAATATCAGCACTTTGAATGGCACGGGTGTAATGGCTAGAGTAGATAATATGAGAAGCGATAAGAGAAGGAAATTTTTTTCTTAAAGCTTGACCTAATTTTTCAATTTGAACAATGCCCGTTTTGGTTAAATAAACATCTTTAACATCACTAAAGATTGACAAATTGGGCCGTTGTTTTTCTCCATGGCGAAATAAAATTATTTGCATCTTTTATAAATATTTTTTATCCAAAAATTTTTGAAAAAAGGAATAGAAAGAGTTGAAAGTAAAAACCCTAAAGTTGGAACAATGGCATTAAAGATCGGAAGAGCGTCGTGT
>JAQVXB010000049.1 GCA_028709405.1 Candidatus Shapirobacteria bacterium | reverse complement strand
GGATTATAGCTAAAAGAGAACTAGTTATTATGGATGTTTTAGTATTAATGTATTTTTTAAAAATAAAAGGGATAACAGCAACTGATAAGGACAATAAAAAGACAGTATGATTTAGAAAGCGCCAAGGGAATTGAATTTTTTGGAATGGAGTAAAAATTTGCCATAAAAAAGTTGATTTATTATGGATGAAAAAAATACTTAATAAAGCCAATAAAAAGAGAAATAAGGAAATAATTATTTTTTTGTCCAATAATTTTTTTTTGATTAATAAAAAAGAAGAGAATAAAAATATTATTAAAGGAAGAATCCAATGTAAATAGCCGATCATAAAAGATAAACCGTCGTTTGGACCTGGTACGGAAGCGCCATCATTCCATAAGTTACTAATGAATAATTGGAAAAGAGAGACAAAATGGACATGATATTGATAATAACCTTGAAACATGGTTTCAATTTGAGTATATTTTGTTTCAAAAACCATAGGAAGAACAAAAAATGCCGATAAAGATAGAGCTAATAACCCTGATAAGAAAAATTTAAAAAATAAAGGTAATTGTTTAATTATTTGTCGAGAAAAATTAATTTTTTTCTCGATGATTAACCAGAACAAAGACCAAGCTAAAAAGAAAGGAGTAAAAGTTAAAAGCATGGGGTTGTGGGATAAAAATAGACCAGAATAAGAAAGAGCGAGGCCAATTATATTTTGTGATTTACCGGTTTTAATCAGCTTATAGGAAAAATAAAAAATTAGAGGAAAAAAAACAGTAGCCCAAGCTTCATTATAAGCACCACGAACATAGATATTGAGGGCATGATAGGGAGCATAAGCATAAAAAAGGGCAGAAAAGAGACCACCAATTTGACCAAAAATAGCTTTAACTAAAAGATACATAAAAAAAGTGGATAATATAATTTGAGTGGCAGCACTAAATTTGACTGAATTCATAAAAGAAAAACCTAAAGTTCGATAAAATTGACCAACAATATAAGGCATGGGTGGGTAGAAATTAAAAAGAGGATAACCATATTCGTAGCCTAAATCAGGAGACCAACGACAAGGAATTTGACCATCTTTAAGGCATTTTTCAAATTCTAATTGGCGAATCATTTGGGTGTCATCGTGCATGACATAATAATCGGATTTGAGAAGAGAATAAAAAGTGGGAATAATGGAAACAAAAAGAATCAGAAAAAATATAAGATTTTTACCGACTTTAGACATAATAATATTTTACAGTAGCTTTAGAATTTATAGAGAAGTAATTCGTCTGCCCCAGGCTTGGCAAATGATTTAACTAGCTTTAATTTATCTAATTCAATAGTATCTAGATTTAATCTAGATTTGTTTATTAATAAATAAACTTCGTCACCATAGTCTTTGGCATTAACAAGATTTGAAGGTAGAGTGGTAAAACCCAAACCAACACCAATTATGGTTAATCTAGGAACTTTATTGCCATAAATTTGAAGTCCATCGGGAAGAGTACCAAAGGCACCTTCGGTGCCAACAATAATATTAGCCGACAACGATTGTTGTTTTAGAAATTCAGCTGATTCTTTAATTCCCCAACCGGAAGTCCAATCAGATAAATAGCCTTGTTCAGAATCAATAAGTTTGTAATTAAAAGGATTGGTGGAAATTTTATAGATAAAATTTAGGTTCAAAATAAAAACAGAGAGGATAAAAATTATTTTTAAAAAATTTGATTTTATTTTTAGGAAAAAATTGAAAAAGCCAAGGGAAATTAAAATAATTAAGGATGGAATTGTAAAAAGAATGTATCTGGCAGTAAAGACTTTGGCTAAGGCAGCGTTGGCAATTAAGGGTAATATCCACCAAGAGGCTAGAACTACAAATTTCCAATTACTAATTTTCAATTTCCAATTTTTTTTAAAAAGTAAAATTAAACCGATTAGGGAAAAAATTAATAAAGGAATGGAAATATAAGTTGAATAAATGTTAAAAGCATTGGTAATATGGGAAATAAAGGGATTAAGGGGGTGTTTTAAAACTTCGGAAAATGACCAAATATAGTCTTGGTTGCGGAGAGCGATCATATGAAATTGAGGACCAAGACGGAGAATATTATAGATAAGAAAGGCGATGGACGATGAAATTAAAGGTAAAATAAGCGTTTTGGGATGGCGAAAATTAAAAAAGAGAAAGGTAAAGAAAGATAAGACAATAAAGTAAATTGCTGGTGATTTAGTGAGCCAAGATAAACCTAAAATGAAACCTAAAATAAAGGATAAATCAAGCCGGGGGTATTTGGCTAATAAAAGGGATAAAAATAAGGCTGATATGCCAAAAAAAGATAATAAGGTATCAGCTAGGGCTAAGCGATCAAAGAAAAAAGTGAAAGGGAGAAGACAGTAGATAAAAGAAGTAAAAATTGACTGATAAAAATTTTTTTTAAGGCTCTCTTTAATAAATTTAAAAAGATTAGTTTCTTTTGATTCGTAGTTTAAAAAAAGGGCGGTTGATAAAAATAATAGAATTAATATAGTAAAGCCAGAAAAGACAGAGATAATTCGACCAGCAACAAGAGGATCGTCGATTAATTTCAAACTGACAGCATTGAACCACATAAAAAGAGGTTGTTTACCATCTGTTTGAGGAACAAAGCGGAGATTTTCTTCTGATTGAATAATTTGAGCCCAACGAATATAAATGGCTTCATCTCCAAAAACGGGTATAGAAGTTAAATTTTGAAGTCTGGATAGAAAATAAAGGACAATAATTAAAATGGCAATAAAAAAACGAAATAAATTATTTTTGGTCATAAATGCCTTGAAGATCATTACGTTTAACCCTGATTATTTCTTGTATCATTTGTTTTGATTCTTTTTTGAAACGGGTACCATCGTCACCTTTGGTAGTGCTTAAATCTTCATTTTTCCAATCAACTTCAACTTCTTTTATCTTATTACCCCATTTTTGGGCCATAAATAATAATTCAACATCAAAAGCCGAGACTCGCCAACCTTTTTTATCAGTTTTATCCTTAAAAAATTGAAGGTTGGGAAATATTTTTTTGGCTAAATCAGTTTTAATAGCTTTAAAACCACATTGAGTATCAATTATTTGAGGAAGTAAAAATAAACGGCGAGCAAACAAAAAACCTTTGGCCATAATTTTTCTGATTGGAGAATTGCCTTCACGAGAGACACCCCTAGAACCAATTACAACATTGTAGCCTTGATCAAAAAAAGGTAAAAGTTTATTTAATTCTTTTAAAGGAGTGGACTGATCCATGTCAGTAAAGAGAGTTATAGGGTATTTTGCTTCTTTAATACCACCCCAAACAGCTGATGGTTTGCCACCATGAGGTAGATCTAATACCCTAAAATCTTTGTGTTTGGAGACAAAAGCTTTAACTAATTGGAGACTATTATCAGTTGATTCATCATTACAAATAATGACTTCCCATATAAATTTTTGACTTTTTAGAAAGTCATAAACTTCGTTAAGTACCCCATTTTTTAAATTATTTTCTTCGTTGTAACAAGGAATGATGATAGAAACATGGTTATTCATATTTTTATAATACCATTATAGATTTTGATTATCTCCTAACTAAGGAATAAATACTCTGTTTTAAAACAATATTGCTGTTAGTAGGAAGATAATCATCAGTAAAGAGAGTATAAAGATGGGCATCGTTTGTATTTTCTGGTAATTTACCTTGATATTCAAAGAGATAATTGAAGCCAAAATCTAGACCAATACCGGTTTCATAAGAAAGATTAAAAGGTTGGTCTTGTTTTTGATTAATTAAGTAGTTAACAATATTTTTTTTATCATTTAAAGTAACACTGGCAGATTTGCTAATAACAAGGTTACGAATAGATAAGAATAAAATTGAAGAAATAATTAAAGATAGAATTAATTTATTTTTAATTATTTTGAATAAAATTAAGGTTAAAAAGAAGGGAATTAAGGAAGTAACCATTCCATAATAATATTCAGAAATGGCGCCACTATATTGAGATAAAATTAAGATAGGAAATAAAATCCAAATTAAAATTAAGATTTTATTATTTTTCCCTTTAAAAACAAAAGGCGAAGAAAACAAAACGACAAGAAAAAATAGTCTTTCTGCAATAAGTGGAAAAATATTAAAAATATTTAGACTGCGCCAAAAGGATCTTAGCCATATATATTTATTGGTAATATAGCCAACATTGTCAGTACCTGAAAGCATCATTATGAACTTATTAAAGTTTAAAAAATTATGCCTTAAATCAAAAATGATGAGAGGTAAAAAGGGTAGACAGAAAAATAATAGACCAATTAGTATTTCTTTTCGGTTTGCTTTGTTTTTGGATAAGAAAAAAGAAAAAATGATAATTGGGATTAGAGAAGCTGGAACTAAATGAAGATTGGAAACAAAGCCAGCAAAAAGACAAGCTGTGGGAAAATAAAATTTATGGTTAATGGCTTGATAACAGATATAAAAAGCAATAATGGCAATAAGTGGAGCAT
>JAQVXB010000048.1 GCA_028709405.1 Candidatus Shapirobacteria bacterium | reverse complement strand
TCGCTGTTGATATTAGAAAGAATTCTCCTACTTTTGGTCAATACGAAACGGTTATTTTAACTGAAGAAAATAAAACACAACTCTTTATTCCAAAAGGCTTTGCCCATGGTTTTCTAGTTCTTTCTGATGTTGCTGAATTCCAATACAAATGCTCTAATTTTTACAACAAAGAATCTGAAGGTGGTCTTTTATATAATGACCCTGAATTAAATATAAAATGGCCTCAAATTGAAAATCTAATTTTGTCCGAAAAAGACAAACTCTTACCCACTCTCTCAGAAATTAAAAATTTAAATATTTTTTAATAATTAATTTATCCCCTTAATCAAGGGGAGATGTCCGAAGGACAGAAGGGTTTTATGCAAAAAATAATTGGTACTGGTCTTTCTGGTCTAGTTGGTTCCCGTATTGTCGAGCTTTTAAAAAATAAATTTGAATTTATCGATTTTTCCTTAGATACTGGAGTTAATATCCTTGATACTGCCAGTCTAGAAACTGCTTTTGAATTAAATAAAGATGCTATTGCCGTTCTTCACTTAGCTGCTTTTACTGATACTAATGCCGCCTGGGAACAACGTGGCAACAAAGAGGGACTTTGTTATCAACTAAACGTTATTGGTACTAAAAACATCCTATATTTAGCCCAAAAATATAATCAACAATTAATTTATATCTCCACTGATTTCATTTTTGATGGTGCCAAAAATACTCCCTATCTTGAAACTGATACTCCAAATCCGATTGAATGGTACGGCGAAACTAAATATTTAGGTGAAAAAGTAATTACTGATTCAGGGTTTACCAATTACAATATCTCCCGTATTACTTATCCTTATCGAGCCGAATTCGAGACCAAAGTTGATATTATTAGAAAAGTTATAGCTAAATTAAAAAATAAAGAAGAAGTTAAAATGTTTTCCGATCAGATTTGTACCTATACTTTTATTGATGATATTGCCCAAGCTTTAGGATATTTTATAGAAAATAAAACTACTGGCACTTACCATTTGGTTGGTTCTTCTTCTCATTCTCCTTATGATATGTGTCTTAAAATTGCCGAAGTTTTTGATTTCGACAAAAGTTTAATTTCAGCCAGCAGTTTAGAAGACTATCTTAAATCTCAACCAGAAGGTAGTCGTCCCTGGCAAAAAACCCTAATTACTTCTAATCAAAAAGCCACCAATCTTGGATTAAATTTTAAAACTCTAATTGAAGGTTTAGAAGAAATTAAACACCAATCATTTTAATTAACTTTCGCGCCTCTTTTACTGCAAAATTAATACCCCTATCTTCCGGATAAATTTGAGCAAAATTTAATTGATAATAATTTTTATTTACTTTATAACTAGGAACTTTATAACTTAGAACTACTATATGTTGAGCATTTTTCATTCTAAAAATTTTCCTTTCCCTAATCTGTTTTTCATCAAATTCTGGTTTAATTTTCTTTAAATAATCAAAAAATTCTTTTTCAATTTCTTTATCGGAGATTTTAAAATATTTATGGTCTTGTGGCACATAAGTTCCTAGATAATAGATATTTTTGTCGTTATAGTTTTTATTCCCCATCAAATTAGTGTGTTGAACTAAGACCAAAAAAGGGGATTTTAAATCATTAATATTATGCCAATAATATTTACTCAAACTTTGTGTCGAAGAAAAAACCAAATCAACCGCCCCAATATAATCGACATTTTTTGTCCTTCTGGTATCAATTATTAAATCAAAATCCTTTTCCAATTCTTTCAACTTTTTACTTTCTACTTTATAACTTAATTTTATTTCTAATTTTTCAGCCAGTTTATTAATAATTTGTCCAAATCCTCCCTCCATATAACCTAACACTTCTTCTCCTTTTTCATTGGTTGATCCACCTCGGGTATGGATTCTTGCCCACAACCAAGCCATCGATATTTTATCTGCATAATTATGAAACTTTCCTTTTAATAATGGTTTCCATATTACCTTATAAGCCTCTTTTCCTGCCCATTTTTTCATCCAATCTGTTGCTGTGACATTTTCGTATTTTGAGAAATTTTTATCAAATTTTAACCACAAATAAACAATTCCCAATCTTATTTTGGAAATTAAATCTAATTCTTTAAACTTTAGTAAATCAATCACTCCAGAAAACGGATAAAAAATCCCATCATAAAAAAGAGCCACTGAGCTTTTATGCCATTTTAATTTATCAGATAAACCCAATTCTTCGATTAAATTTATTATTTCTTTATCAGTTTTAAAGATATGATGATAAGTTTTTTCCAATCTTTGATCACTCATTTTAAAATCACCCAACAATCCTCCAATTTCTTTTTCTTTTTCAAAAATTCTCACTTCATATCCTTTCTTTTTTAGTTCATATCCAGTCACCAATCCTCCAATTCCTGCCCCAATTATCGCCGCTCGTTTCCTATTCATCTTTAACATTCCTTATGGTATCATAAACATCGTCTACTGTTGCCAAAGCGCAACAGTTTTTATTATTAAATTATTTAAACTAACGCACTAAAGCACTAAAGCTCTAATGTTCTAATATATGGCTGAACAAATTAAACTTACTAAAAATCGAGAAGTAACTATGGATAAAGTCCGAAACATCGGAATTATTGCCCATATTGATGGAGGTAAAACCACTACCACTGAACGTCTTCTTTTCTATACTGGAAAAATTCACAAAATTGGTTCTGTCGATGCTGGTACCACCACCACCGATTCCATGGTCCAAGAAAAGGAAAGAGGTATTACTATTCAATCTGCCTGTGTTACCACTTTTTGGCATGACTATCGTTTAAATATTATTGATACTCCGGGACACGTTGATTTTACTGCCGAAGTAGAAAGATCTCTTCGTGTTCTTGATGGAGCCATTATGATTTTTGACGGCAATGCTGGTGTTCAGGCTCAATCGGAAACCGTTTGGCGACAAGCTGATAAATATGGTGTTCCTCGAATTGCCTTTGTTAATAAGATGGATAAAATTGGTGCCTCTTTTCAAAGTACTTTAAATAGTATTAATGAAAAATTAAAAGCCCCAATTGTTCCAGTCGTTATTCCTATTGGCGAAGAGCATGATTTTATGGGAGTTATTGATCTAATGAACATGGAAATGATTGTCTATGATAAGGATGAAGAAGGTATGGATTTTACCAGAAAAACTGTCACTGAAGAATATTTAGATAAAGCCAAGAAAGCTAGAGCTATTATGGTCGAAAAAATAGCCGGTGAAGATGAAATTTTAATGGAAAAATTTTTAAATGATGAAGAGATTTCTATCCCTGAATTAAAAACTACCTTAAGAAAAGCAACTATTAATAGAAAACTTTTTCCAGTTTATTGTGGTGCTGCCTGGAGAAATAAAGGTATCCATCCAATTCTCGACGGTATTGTCGACTATTTACCATCTCCTCTAGATTTACCTCCAATTGAAGGTTATAACCCAGATAATAATGAGGTTATTACCAGAAAACCTGAAAAAACTGAACCATTATCTGCTCTTCTTTTTAAAGTTCAATCTGATCCCCATGTTGGTACCCTATCTTATGTCAGAGTCTATTCGGGGACTCTAAAAGCTGGTTCCGAAGTTTATAACACCACCAAGCAAAAATCTGAACGTATTGGTCGTTTGCTTTTAATGCATGCCGATAAAAGAGAAGGAATTGAAGAAGGTTTTGCTGGAGAAATTGTTGCTTGTATTGGTCTTAAAGAGTCAACTACCGGTGATACTCTTTGTGATGTCAACAATATTATCTCTTTATCACCAATTCAATTTTCTGAACCAGTTATTTCTCTTTCTATTGAACCAGCCACTGCCGATGATCAAGAAAAAATGGGTGCTGCTCTCAATCGTCTAGCCGTTGAAGACCCTACCTTTAAAGTTTCTTATAACCAAGAAACCGGCCAAACTATTATTGCTGGTATGGGTGAACTTTACCTTGAAATTATTGTTGATCGTTTAAAACAAGAATTTGGAGTCAATGTTAAAACTGGTGCCCCTCAAGTTGCTTATCGAGAAACTATTTCGACAAATGCTGATGGTGAAGGTAAATATATTCATCAATCCGGCGGTCACGGTCAATACGGTCATTGTAAAATCCGTGTTGAACCAAAGGAAAGAGGGGAAGGTTATGAATTTATTAACGCTGTCAAAGGTGGTGCTATTCCTGCCAATTTTATTCCTGCCATAGAAAAAGGTGTAAAAGAAACTCTTCAAAAAGGTATTATTGCCGGCTTTCCCGCCACTGATATTAAAGTCACTGTTTATGATGGTACTTACCATGAAGTCGATTCTTCTGAAATGGCTTTCAAATTAGCTGGTGCCTACGCCATTAAAGATGCTTTTCAAGCTGCAAAGCCATTAGTTTTGGAACCTATTATGAAATTTGAAGTTGCTGTCCCATCTGAATTTTTGGGAACTGTTATTGGCGATTTATCTTCTCGTCGAGGCCAAATTAATGGTACTGAAGATAGCCATGGTTTTAGCACTGTCCACGCTTTCG
>JAQVXB010000004.1 GCA_028709405.1 Candidatus Shapirobacteria bacterium | reverse complement strand
TTTGGCATACCGTTTAACTTTATCAAGTTAAAAAGTCGGCTTCAAGTTGTAAAAGATCTTCAATTGAATTTAAGTGAACTATCTTTGATCTTAACTGCTTAGCATTGGGCAAACCAGAAGCATAGAGTAAAAAATTCTTTCGAAGGGGGTCAAAACGACGATGAGGAAAAATTTCTTTAAAAAGTTGAGCATGAAGAAGCATGGCAGAAAATCTTTCCTTTGGAGTGGCGGTGTAGTTTTTGAAACACCAAGGGTTACCACAGGCAAAACGACCAATTAAAACACCATCAACACCGTATTTTTGACAAAATTCTAAAGCTTCTAATCTTGATTGAATATCACCATTACCAAATATTTTGGTTTTAGTATTTTTGGCCAAATCAACCACTTTTTTAATTTCAGACCAATCGGCAGTGCCAGCATAAGCTTGTTTTAGGGTGCGCCCATGAATAGTTAAAAAATCTAAACCCTGATCTAGTAAAAGGCTAGCCCAAGATTCGATGATTGATTTATCGACACCGAGACGAGTTTTAACGGATATTGTTGGTTTATTTTTTTTACCAGTGATATTTGAATACTTTTTATTTCGATTGATTACTTCTAAAGTTTTTTTATTAAGATCGAGATCGGTAATTTTTACTTTATTTTCAAAATAATCATTAATCCCCTTTTTGGTGGCTTTTATTATTTCAACAGCTAAATCTGGAAGAGCAATTAGAGCAGCACCACTGCCATTTTGAGTAACGGTTTTAGCTGGACAACCCATGTTAATATCAACACCATCAAAACCTAATTCACATAAAATAACAGCTGATTTATAAAAACTGTCGGGATTTTTACCAAATAATTGGCCGATAATTGGCCTTTCTTGAGATGAAAACAAAAGAGTGTCATAAAGTTTAATACCACCATGACTAATACCTTCGGCACTGACAAATTCGGTAAACATTAAATCTGGTTTGGCAATTTGAGTCTGAATTAAACGAAAGGGTTCGTCAGTAATGCCATCCATTGGAGATAAGGCAATTATAGGTTTTTTAGTTAAAAAGTTTGTCAAGTTATAAAATTAAAAGTTATTTCTTTTTTGATTTGAAGGCGAATTTAGCACCAACTTTGGACCCAAAATTACGCTGTTTAAAAACACTAGATCTAACATGAAGATCGGAACTAGATTTATATTCTGGCTTTTGACCTGGCTTTGGTCTCCATTTCTTTTTTTTATTTTGCCCTAATTCTGGGAAAAATTTTGGAGTATATTCACCGGTAGTGTTGCGATTCAAAGATTTACCAAGCGAATTAAAAACTGGTTTTCCACCTTTATATTCACGAGGCTTTCGATCTTCGCGAGGAATGAAAGTTTGATTGTCAAAAGATTTTTTTTGGGATTGATAGTCTGAAATATCACGATCAGGATGGGGTAAAAATGGTTGACTTTGGCCACGATTAGGATGTTTAGCCAGAGCTTCTTCGTGACGAGCTTGACCTTCCTTGGTTAAAAAAGGATCAGCCTCGGCATAATCGACAATAATAGAACGATCGCCAATAATGTAATTGTGAAATTTTTCTTTGGCTCGAATTGCATCATCTAAATTTTCAAACTCAATAAAACCAAGTCCTCGACTTTTACCCCATTGATTGTGCATGATGCGAATAGAGATAATTTTACCTTCGGCCACAAAAAGAGAAAGTAGTTCTCCTTCAGTAAAACGATAAGGTAAACTGCCGACAAATAGGCGTTTTGAGACAGGTTTTGTTGACGACATAGATGCTTGTATTATACCTGGTAAAATAGATTTATGCTTAGCTTTGAAAAAATAGTGATTGGTGAGTTGGATACAAACTGTTATTTGCTTTGGGATGAAGAAAGTAAAGAATGTTTAGTAATTGACCCAGCCGATGATGGAATTAGTATTAGTGAAGAAATAAATAATAAAAAACTTAAAGTTAAGGCAGTATTTTTAACTCATGGACATTTTGATCATAGTCTTGGAGCTTTGGATTTAAAGTTGATTTATAACGTTGATTTTGGTTGTAGTAGTGAAGATGCTTTTTTATTGGATCGGCAAGACGAAACGGCTAAACATTTTTTAAAAAAAGAAATTCAGGTGCCAAATTTTATTAAAATAGATATTGATCTAGATAATATTAAAAATTTTAGTTTAGGAAAAGAAACAATTCAAATTATCAAGACTCCGGGACATACTCCAGGGAGTGTGTGTTTTTATAATAAAAAAAATAAATTATTATTTAGTGGAGATACATTATTTGCTGGAATTAGAGGTAGAACTGACTTTAAATACGGATCAACTAAAAAAATATTTGAAAGTCTTAAAAAACTGATGAAATTAGACAAAGAGACAAAAGTATTATCAGGACACGGAGAAGAAACAACAATAGAGAGAGAATCTAGCCGTTATTTCTAAGATTTTCAATAGTTTCTTCAAAATTTTTGATGTGATCTTGTTTAATACTTTCTAGAAGTTCGATTAAAAGGCCATTAATATAGATTTCAATGGCTTTTGACTGATCTGAAGTTAATTTTAGTTCTTTTGAAAGTTTTTCAATAGTTTGCATGATTTAGATTATAACATTTGTCGTATAATAGGTTGTCTTTAATGCTTCGTCGTCTAATGGTAGGACAGTCGGCTCTGAACCGACTAATTGTGGTTCGAATCCATACGAAGCAACAATTGATTTTAATTATAGAGGTAAAGAAATATTCGCTTGCTTTATTTTAAATTAATTGAGTTATAATTTTTATGCCCTATTTATGGGAAATTTATGTGGAAAATTTATCTAAAATATTCAAGATTTTTATGGAAGTATCGCAAAATGATGCTGGGTTTTTGGATATCTTTAGTTTTAACAGTAATTTTAGATAATTTATCTCCTTATTTTTATAAACTTTTTATCGATATAATCCCAACTGAAAAATGGACAATTCTTTTTAAAATACTGATGCTTTATGTTGGGTCAAGACTATTAAGTGAAATATTAGAAAATGTAATGAGAAGTTTGGGTGATTTGGCATTATTTCCTGCTTCTAGAGATGCTCGGTCTGGAGTGGTTAAAAAGATTCATAAATTAGACTTTGCTTTCCATACCAGTAAAAGTACTGGGTCTTTAATTAGTTTAATAAAACGAGGAGATGGAGCATTTTTTGATTTTTTCCATAGCGTAAATATTAATATATCTAGAACATTGATTGGTTTTATCATTATGTTAATTTTTTTGTTTAGAGTTAGATGGGAATTCGCGGCTTTATCTTTTGTCTCTTTTGGTTTAATTTTACTCTCTTCCCGAAAATTAATTAGAAACAATATGAAAGCCAGGAAATCTTTTAACGAGTCGGAAGATGAAATTTCAGAAATTATTGTTGATAATTTAATAAATTTTGAAACAGTAAAGTTATTCGCTAAAGAAAAATGGGAACAAAAAAGATTATTAAATAGTTTTGAAACTTGGATTAAAAAACTTTGGGATTATTCAATGTCTTTTAGAATAATTAATTTAGTGGTAGCTGGAATAGGGAACTTAGGATTGGCTTTAGTTTTGTTATTGGGAATAAAATATTTATCAACAAAGACTATTACTATGGGTGATTATATTTTAATAATAAGTTTTATTACTACTTTTTATTATCAATTTTTTGAATTGATATATGTTTTGAGAGATGTAGCCAAACAAACGGTTGATATGGAAAAATATTTTGGAATTTTAGATGAAAAAGAGAAAGTAAAAGATCCAAAAAATGCGATTATCTTAGATAAGATTAAGGGAGAAATAAGTTTTAAAGAAGTAAATTTTAATTATCCTAAAAACAAAAATAAGGCAGTTAAAAACATTAATTTAATAATAAAACCAGGACAATCGGTTGCTTTTGTGGGACATTCTGGAGTAGGAAAAACAACGTTAGTTAAGCTTTTGATGAGATTTTACGATCCTAATAGTGGTGAGATTTTACTTGATGGAATTAATATTAAAAAATTAAAGAAAAGTAATTTGAGATCATTTATGGGAGTAGTACCACAGGAACCAGTTATGTTTAATAAATCAATTAAATATAATATCGCTTATGGAATTGACGACGTGAATGAGGAGTCAATAAAGGCGGCGGCTAAACTGGCCAATTTAGATGAATTTATATGTTCTCTGTCAAAAAAATATGAAACTAATGTGGGGGAGAGAGGAGTTAAGTTGTCTGGAGGACAAAAACAAAGATTAGCAATTGCTAGAATGATTTTAAAAAATCCAGAAATAATTATTTTTGATGAAGCGACTTCTCAATTAGATTCAGAATCGGAAAAATTAATTCAAGATGCTTTTTGGAAAGCAGCCGAAAACAAAACAACAATTATTATTGCTCATAGGTTGTCAACGATTATAAAGGCAGAAAAAATAGTGGTGATGGAAAAAGGAGAAATTAAGGAAGTTGGATCACACAGAAAATTATTGGCTGATGAAAATAGTCTTTATAGTAAATTTTGGAAATTGCAGTCGGATAGATAAAAAAGGGACTGGCGTAACACATATAGATAAGAAAAAAAATGTGTGGCGCCAGCCCTAGACGGAAAAGAAAGTGGTGGTGGGTGGATGCTGCGGTAGCACGTTTTTTGGGCTACAAGCTTCATACCGAGGAAAATAGGTAATAAATACCTTAGCATTTTTTGATCGCATCGATCAATAAAACGAAATATTCCCTCTTTGGTATTTTTGTTGACTTGGGCTGTTTGGAAATGTTTGTTTTATTGCTGCAAGATTGCAGTTTCGAAAAAAAATATTTCCAGAACCTCCTTTTGGAATATTGGAACCAAAAAACACCTTATCACCACCACTCTCTTAATTTCAAAAGAACGAAAAATTTATATTACACATAAATTATTTTATGTTATTTTTTGTAATATGAGGTAATGATATGTCTTTTAGAAAATAAAAAAAGGGGTCAAATTAATCTAAATTAGATGAGCTGGTGGCGGTTGGTTGTTTGATAAAATTTTGGATGTCTGTCCAATTATTTTCACCTAATTTTGGAATTAAAATATATTGTTTATCAAAACTAATAGAATCAATTAAAAAATTCTTATCAGTAACAGGAAATGATTCTATTTTATAAGTTTGAAATTCATCGGCTCGAGAAATTAATTTCTGCATTTGGTCTAAATCAATATCAGTGGTCAAATTACCGGCCAAAGAATTAGTAAATTGAATTAATTTAGGAATAAAATTTAAAGAAATTATTTTCTTTTTAATAGCTTCTATAACTAATTTCTGCCGAGCTGAACGATTAAAATCACCACCATCTTCGGGTGAATGACGAGAACGAACAAATTTTAGAGCAGTAATACTATCCATATGTTGAAGGCCTTTATCAAAGTGAAGTGTTTCATAACGACAAGGAAAATATTGTTCCAATTTGCTAGCGGAAACAGTGGCAGTCAAAGCAGTAATTTCTTCGGGGGATTTATCACAAAGATCATTAGTTTTCTCTTCAATGGGATAAAAAGGATCAGTAAAGGTTTTTTGAACATAAACATCGATACCACCAAGAGTGTCAATTGTTTTAATAAAACCACTAAAATTAATAGTTATAAAATTATCAATAGAAATACCCAAGACTTGGGATAAAATTGTTTTAGCCATTTGGCCACCACCGGCAGCTCCAGTAAATTGAATTTCTTTATCGGGATATCTTTTATCATCAAGACCAATGGTATAAGCAGAATTTATTTTAGACATTTTAGTAATGCCTATAGAAACCGGAATAGGAATCCATAAATCACGAGGTATCGAAATTAATTTAATTATTTTTTCTGAGGGAACAAATTGAGCAACCAAAATAGAATCAGTTAAAGTGCCACCCTCGTGAACACCGCCACCATAACCCATTAAAGCAATAGCAAAAGGTCTATTTGGGTCAGGAGTAGGAGTAGTTGTTGGAGTAATGTTTCTAGTTATCGGATCTTGATTCACTTTAACTACCACTTGACGATATTTTATAAAAGAAAAAATGGCAAAAAAGATTACAATAAAAGAATTGAAAATGATGAAAGCTAAAATAATTTTTTTGGCCATTTTTGTATTTTATCCTATTTTTTTACCCTAATTCGTTTTAGATATTTTTGTTCAAAAGCATCAATAAAATCTTTTTTAGATAAGGGAACAAATTTTTGATAAATATCAAAAAAATTTAACCACTGCTCTAATTTTAATTGACTTGGTTTAAGTTTATTGATTTTAAGATTTTTATTAATCGACTTAAATTGTTGATAAGAAAATATTTTTTTGTAAGCACTAAAAATATCCCCTTTCCATTGATTAAATCCAAAAATTACAAAATCGCGAAATTGCTGATAAAGATTGGGGTTAATTTGATGTTGATCTTTTAATACAAATTTTATAAAGCTGATATTAATTTGAGGTTTAGGAGTAAAAGCAGTTCTATCTATTTGACCTAATATTTCAACATCGTAAAAAATTTTAGTCAGAATTGAGTTTTGAGTTTCAATTTCTCCACCAACATATTTTTCAGCGGCTTCGGTTTGAAGAATAAAATAAATTTCAACAGGTTTATTGTTAGATTTAAGTAACTTATCAATAATTTCAGCCGTAATATTAAAAGGAATATTGGAAAAAACTTTATATTTTTTATCAGGCAATTTCCAATATAAAAAATCATTTTTAATAATTTTAAGATTGGAAATATTATTAAATTTTTTAATTAACAGTTGATATAATTCTTGGTCTTTTTCAACAGCAATGACCTCTTTGGCTTTTGAAAACAATTCTTTAGTAATAATGCCTCGACCAGGACCTATTTCAACAACTAGGTCGTCGGAATTGATAAGACTGGCATTTAAAAGTTCCCTAACGATAAAAGGATCTTTAATAAAATTTTGAGATAGCAACATTAAAATTCTTCTGGTGGTAAATATTCTTCACCAGTATCACTTGAAGTTTGATTAGCTTTTAACCAAAGAACATAGTCACAGCCAGTAGCTTTTTTGGCTTCCCTGTCCCAACCGGAAGTAGAACATTTTTTCATTTTTTTACCATTGGCAGTAGTAAATAAAACTAAATTATTTCCACATTTAGGACATTTTTCATCTAGGTTTTCAGTAGTTCCATTGATCCATTCGACAAAATCACAACCATCTACTTTTTTAGTTTCTTTATTCCAAGTACCAGCACTACATTTTTTCATTTTTTTACCAAATCGAGTGACTTGAAGAACTAATGGAGCACCACATTTAGGACATTTTTCATCTAGTTGTTTTGGCTCTACTTCTAACCATTTAACATAATCACAACCTTCAGTTTTGTGAGTTTGAGGATTCCAAGATCCCTGAGAACAACGTTGAAGTCTTCGACCAGTTGGCGTTTCAGTTACTTCACTTAAAGGGGCATTACATTTGGGACAAAGATCGTTGTTTTGATTCATATATTAGATAGTACCATATTTAATTCTGTCTAAATGGTATTATTTTAATATTGATATGAATAAAAAAACTAAAATTATTGCTACGATTGGTCCGGCTTCAGAGTCAGTGGAAATATTAAGACAATTAATAGATAAGGGGGTTAATTTATTTCGATTTAATTTAAAACATAATAATTTCGAATGGCACAAAAAAACTATTAACAAAGCAAAAGAGGTAGCTAAGGCCTTGAATAAAAAAGTTGGAATTATAGTCGATTTTCAAGGACCAGAAATCAGAGTAGAAACAAAAAATGGAGAAGATTTAGAAATTAAAGGTGGAGAAAGTTTTTTTATTGCCACTCACTTTATTGAAGAGCAAAAAACAATTACTGTTACCCCGCCATCAGTAATAAAACAAATTAAAAATAATGAGATTATTTTTATAGATAGTGGCGAATTAGAATTAAGAGTAATTAATAAAAAGGGTAATGTTTTAGAGGTTAAAACTGAGAGGGACGGAATAATAAAAAATAGAAAAAGTATGAATATCCCGTCTGCTAATTTAGATTTACCACTTTTGGCAGATAAGGATATGGAGGCTTTAATAAAAATAGGAGAAATGGAAATTGATTATATAGCTTTATCTTTTGTTAGAAATAAGGAAGATATTGAGATATTAAAAAAATTACTTCTTAAGATAAATCCTAAAATTAAAATTATTGCCAAAATAGAAAATGCCAGCGCAATTAAAAACCTTGAAGAAATTGTATCAATAGCGGATGGAGTTATGGTAGCTAGAGGTGATTTAGGAATTGAAGTGCCAATAAGAGAGTTGGCTTTTTGGCAAAAAAAAATAATAGATTTATGTAGAAATAAAAATAAGCCAGTGATAGTGGCAACTCAAATGCTTAAATCTATGGTTAATAGCTTAAGACCAACTAGAGCGGAAGCGACTGATGTATCTAATGCTATTTTTGATGGGGTTGATGCTTTGATGTTATCGGAAGAAACCGCAATAGGAAATTACCCAGTAAGAGTTGTAGAAGAAATGGTTAATATTGCAATTTTTTGTGAAAATAACGGAAATATTAGAGAGGTAAAAATAGAAACAAGAAATCCAACTGAGGTTTTAGTTGAAGCGGCAGTAAGAATTATTAAGGATAGTAAAAATGTACCAATAAAAACTGTCATTATTTTTACCGAATCAGGGAATACGGCTAGAATTTTTTCAAAATACAGATTAAATATGCCAATTCTAGCGATAAGCGATAAAAAAGAAACAGTTGAAGAATTAGCTTTGAGTTATGGGGTTAATCCTTATTATAAAAAATTTCAGGAAAACAATTTTAAAATATCAAAAAAATTAATAGAAGAATTAACTGGTTTTGATTTTATTAAAAGCGGTGACAATTTACTTTTAATCCATGGAAATAATTGGATGGAAAGTGGATCTACCAGTGATATTAGTCTGATTACTGTTTAGATTTTTCTTTTTCGGCCATAATATTGCCAACCCGAAGAAGAGAATCAAAAGTGCCAGCATCTTCCCAGAGAGTATCGAAGATATTAACCTTCATTTCTCCATTTTTGAGATATATTTTATTAATATCAGTTATTTCTATTTCGCCACGAGGAGATGGGGCTAAGTTTTTTGCATATTCAACAACTCGATTATCATAGGTGTATAAACCAACAACAGCGTAATTACTTTTGGGTTTTTCTGGTTTTTCTTCAATAGAAATTGCTTTTTTGTCTTTATCAAATTCAACTACCCCAAAACGTTCTGGATCAGAAACTTGTTTGGCAAAAACCATGGCACCACCTTTAAAACCTTTGATTTCGTCGGAGAAATCTTGATCAAAGATATTATCTCCTAAAATCATAGTAACATCGTCGTTGTCAATAAAATCCTCTCCAATTATAAAAGCGTCGGCAAGACCTTTTGGTTCTTTTTGGACAGCATAACTGAAGTGAGCACCAAATTCATGACCATCACCTAAAAGATTTAAAAAATGACCTGAGTAATCTGGAGCAATAATAATTAAAATCTCGGTGATGCCAGCTTTTATAAGAGTTTCGATGGGATAGTAAATCATCGGCTTATTATAAACAGGAAGAAGTTGTTTTGAGGTAATAGAAGTCAAAGGACGTAGGCGAGTGGCTCTACCGCCAGCTAAAATGATTCCTTTCATATATATCGAATTGGATTAATTTATAACTAAAGATATTTTACTATATTTATTTCTTTTTATTTTTCCAAATAAAAGTGTTGTACATAAACCAATTATAGGGAAGAACTAAAAAGACGATAATAAATGGCAATAAAATCTGACGAGATTGCGGTCCAAAAAATTTAACACCAAGTGAACCGGCAATTGTTTGGATTAATAAAGCGCCCATTGAAGATAAATTAAATTGGAAAAATTTATTAACTAGAGCTGTTGATCCAGATATACTTTGTTTTTTAAATGTCCAAAGATTATTAAGAGTAAAATTGCTGATAATGGCAAGTTCAGTGGATAGTAACCAGGACAACCATTCAATTGACCAAATTTTAGAAAAAATAGCCAAAAATATGGCATTAACTAGATAGCCGACAAAACCGACAGTACCAAATTTGAGGAATTTTTGAGTGAAATCGTCGTACCACCTAAGAAGAATAGCAACTCTAAAAATATCTTTGGCGGTTTTTGATTCAATTTTAGATTCACCAGCATTACGAACATGGAATTGAAGAGGAACTTCTTTAAATTTGGCACCCATTTTAAGTGTTTCAAAAAGAAGTTGAAGTTTATAACCAAAACTTTTAGTAAGTAAGCGATCTCCAGTCCAATCTAGATCCATTTTGTCAATAAAACCTTTAACCCTAGTAACTTTTAGCCCAGTAGTAGGATCGGTCACTTTGAAAAAATTTTTGAAAGGGAAAAACATTATAAATCTGGCCGTAAAACCGCCAAATTCTGAAAAGAAAACTCGTTTAAAACCCCAACCTTTTGGATTTGATCCTCCTTTAATTTTACGAGAACCAATGCAATAATCATAACCATCTTCCATGGCTTTTAACATTAAAGGAATAGTTTCTGGAGGGTGTTGGAAATCACCATCAAATTCAAAAACAAAATCGGCTTTTAATTTATCGATGGCATATTTAAAACCTTTTAAATAGGCAGCACCAATACCGTCTTTACTGGTTTCGGTATAAAGATATGTATTATTATATTTTTTAGCTTCTTTTTCAACAACTTTACCCGTACCATCTGGTGAATTTCCATCAACAACTAAGATTTTCATATCCCAATTTTCATTTAAGTCACCTTTTTTAGCAACTATATTGGGAAAGGTTTTGTTATTTAAATATTCAATCATACGACCGATATTATCGGCTTCGTTATAGGTTGGAATAACAATGACAGCGGTATTTTTGTTTTGCATATTAAGAAAAGTATATCTCAAATGATAAAATATTGGTATGAAGATAGATATCGTCACATTGTTCCCTAAAATGTTTAAATCCCCTTTTAATGAAAGCATTATAAATCGGGCTATAAAAAAGAAAATAATTGATTTAAAAATTCATAATTTGAGAGATTTTGCAATTGATAATTATGGATCGGTTGACGATAAACCATTTGGCGGTGATGTGGGAATGCTAATTAGAGTAGAACCGGTATATAAAGTGTTAAAGAAAATTACTAATGACCAATTTCTAATTCCTAATAAAAAGAGAAGAATAATTTTAATGTCGGCCAGAGGTCAGAGATTTGATCAAACAAAAGCTGAAGAATTAGCTAAATTGGATAATTTAATTTTAATTGCTGGACATTATGAAGGGTTTGATCAAAGAGTGTCTGATTATATGGTAAATGAGGAAATATCGATAGGTGACTATGTATTGACTGGAGGTGAACTACCAGCAATGGTGGTGGCTGATGCGGTGACTAGATTAGTACCAGGAGTTTTAGGTAAAGATGAATCAAATAAAATTGAAAGTTGGTCTGAAATTGAAATTGATGGTAAAAAAATTAGAACAGTAGAATATCCACAATATACCAGACCTCAAGAATTTATGGGCTATAAGGTTCCAAAAGTATTAATTAGTGGTGATCCAAAAAAAATAAAAGACTGGCAGAGAGATCAAATTAAAAAAGGGTTCCAGAAATAAAAACAATTCCAATTAAAATGATTAGTAGATATTCAATGACAATCGATAGTTGTAAATCCCCTCTTTTATAATGATGATATAGACTCCAACAAAAATAAACTATGCCAGCACTGTAAATAATCCATCTTTTAAATTGATTATCATCAATGAAAAAATAAAGAAAAAAGAAGACTAAAAAGATAACAAAAAGAGAAAGGTATTCTACTGGTTTTTTTCTGACTTCTTTTGGAATAATCATTAAAAAATACTCCCTTGTTGATTATATAACATTAATAAAAAGATAAAAATCAAAAAACCAATATGGCCAACAGTGGAACCGGTTAATCGATGAGTATTGTTTTTAAGAGTAATAAAACCATCGATGAAGAGAACTACAACTAAAACAACAAAAATAATGGAACTAAAAATTTTACTGATTGCTAAAGGACTAACCATTTTGTCACTACTTTCAGATAATATTTCAGTTGAGATTAACTCAGGGGAATTATCCACTACAGGAGTTTCGACTTTTTGAGGGTTGTTAATAGGTTCTATTTTAGTAGTATTTTTTGGTTGAGTATTGACTTGAGCCACAAGAGGAGTACCAAAATGCTGAACAACTAAAGTGGTTTTTATACCACCTAAAGTACCGTTGACAACCGCTATACCAATCTCTTGATATCTTTGGTGAACGATATTGTCTTTGTGGGTCGGAGAATTCATCCAAGCTTTAATTAAAGAATTGGTATCATAAAAATCTTTGGCTAAATTTTCTCCAGCGACGGAATATTTATAACCAGCCATATCAAAAAAAGTCCAAGGAGTTTTGCCTTGGGGTGAATTATGAGCCCAATAATCATTTTTAAACATGTCTTCGGCTTTCTTTTTGGCTGAATCGGAAAGTATAGAACTATATTTTAAGGAATTAAGACCAGCCTTTTTCCTTTCTTCGTTTGTTTGATCTAAAACTTTTTGGTAAGTTATTTCGGAAGAATAACCTAAAATACCTGGTTTAAAAGTTACTAGAGTTTTAATTAATGATTGATTAAAGAGATATAGAATTAAAAAGAAAAGAAGGAAATTTGGCTTTAATAAACTAGCGCGATGATTATTTCTCTCCTGAGGTAAAAAATAATGAGTCCAAATTTTTTTCAACACAATATCAGTATAAAGGATTTAACTTTTTTTTCAAAACTTTATTGTAAATATAAACACCAATTAAAATACCAATTAAATCAATAAGGGTATCGCGAAAAAGACCAGTTCGGCCAGGTATAAAATGTTGATGAATTTCATCTGATACAGCGTATAAATAGGCAATTAAAATAACTACATTTTTTTTAGAGATAGCTAGAAAAAGTAAAATTGCAAGAAAAGCATATTCAATAAGATGAAATGACTTAAGAATTAAAAACCGATCGGTTTGGTTAGTGCCAATGCCAACTGTTTGGCGAGAAGAAAAATAAAAGATAATAGCCATCCAAATAATTGCTGGTAAAAAACGAAGTATTTTTTTCACTGTTTTTTAATTTTACTAATAATTAGCGGGGTCATCAAGAGAAGGCCACCTAAAATAATAAAAATTAAAGGAATTAAATTTTGTTTAGTCTTACTGTTCTCACCAAGAATAGAACCGTTAATAGGTGGAATTTCAGTTGGATAAATTTCATCAGTCGGAGAAGCAGAAAGAGTACTTTCATAAGATTCCGTTGCTTCGGTTATGGTTGTTGGTATTATGGTTATAGGTAAAGGAGCTGGAGTTGGAGTGGGGGTTGGCAATAGAATTTTTGTTGGAATTAGGGTTGGGATAAGAGTTGGAGTTGGAGTGTTGGTCGGCTTATTAGTTGGAATTAAAGTGGGGGTTGGAGTTGGTGGAGCAGAAACGACATCAATAGAAAAAGAAGGGCTGGTGACACTAATACTAGTATTATTAGTTGAGGCAATTTTAACTTTTAAATTTAAGATATTAGTCGCGGTATCAGAATTTATGTAAGCATAGCCGTTAAAAATATTATCACTGATTGGATCTAAAGTAATTGAAGGAAAATTAATCCAAGCACTAGTATATGAAAGATTTGGATTAGTCCTTATTGAATAAACATCACTATCAACTCCACCAAAGAATTTATAAAAGTAACTAGCACTACTACTGGCTTCGTTTACAGTAAAAGAAATAGGAAAGGTGGTACCGGCAGTAATTACATCTGGAACTGAATTTATAATAACAGTGGGAGCAGCAAAAATTTGAAACGAGAAAAAATAAAAGCAGATAAATAGTAAAAATAACACAATATAAGTGTAACAAATTTACTAATTAATTTTGGCAATAGCTATGTCTATTTTTCTTAGAGTTTTCTCTTGACCCAGGGCTGGTAAACAATCAACAACTGGTGGAGTAAATTCTGAACCACAAATAGCAACTCGAAAGACCATAAAAAACTCACCAGTATTCCAATTATTTTCTTTAATTAAATTTAATAAATTTTCTGATAAATTAGAAAAATATTTTTTAATTAATTCTTTTGATTTTTGAAGCATTTCGATGGCTAATTTTGGATCAGTTCCTTTTTTTAGTAAAAGGTCTTTTTGATAGTCAACGTCTTCAAATAAAAATTTGGTTTGGGTTTGTAGATCAGATAATTTAGTAATTCTTTCTTTTAGAATCGGTATTAAAATTTTTATTTGATCATCTGAAGCTTGGGGTAAAAATTTTTTAAATAAAACAGATAATTCTTGATCTGATTTTTGACGAAGATAATAACCATTAAAATAATCTAATTTTTTTCGGTCAAAAGTGGGAGCTTTTTTGTGAAGATGTTCAAGACTAAAAGCTTTAATAAATTCATCTAGAGTAAAAAACTCTTGGTTATTGCCTGGATTCCAACCAAGAAGCATTAAGAAATTAAGCATGGCTTCTGGCAGATACCCTTCTTCTAAAAAGGTTCTAGCATGAGTTGACCCTGATCTTTTGCTCATTTTTCCTTTACCATCAGGATTTAATAAAACAGTAAGATGGGCAAATTGTGGTGTTTCCCAGCCAAAATAACGATAAAGTAAAAGATGTTTTGGAGTAGAAGTTAACCATTCTTCGCCACGAAAAACGTGAGTAATTTTCATTAGATGATCGTCAATAACAGCAGCGAAATGATAAGTAGGAATTCCATTTGATTTAATTAAAACTTGGTCATCAATTTCGTTAGTATTAAATTTAATCTTTCCTCTAATTAAATCTTCAAAAACTATAGTTTCATTTTTAGGGACAACTAAACGAATAGTATAAGGAATTTTATTATCAAGGTTTTTTTGAATATCCTTTTTAGATAAATTAAGACAATGTTGATCGTAACGAGGAAGAAGTTTTTGAGACTTTTGAGTAGCACGAAGATTATCTAATCTTTCTTGAGTACAAAAACAATAATAAGCAAATCCTTTATCTAATAATTCTTTAATATATTTATTATAAATTTCAAGACGTTCAGTTTGAACGTAGGGACCATAGGGACCACCAATATCGGGCCCTTCATCCCAAGATAAGCCATAATCTTTAATTGTTTCTAATAATCTAATTTCAGAACCTTGAATATAACGTTTTTGATCAGTATCTTCGAGACGAAAAATAAATTGGCCATTGTATTTTTTGGCCAAAGCATAATCATAAAGAAGAGTTCTTAGGGTTCCAATATGAAGTTCTCCGGTAGGACTAGGAGCAATTCTGGTTCTAACAATTTTATTGTCGATCATGGCTAATTTTACCATTTAGTGTAAAATATTTTTATGTCTTCTTTAACCTATGTTGCTGATATTAGCAGAAAAATAATAAAGTATGGTGGATCTGGATTGATAGCCTTTTTTCTTTTATGGTCAATAGCTTCAACTTTAATTAGAGCTTATAATGTAGCTCATCCAAAATACATTCCACCAACGGTTAGATATGGAGCTTTGCCTAAGATTGTTTTTCCAGAAAAAAGATTTGAAAAGAAAAATTTTAATTTTGAATTTAGTAATGATAAAATTCCTGTTTTTAGTGATCAAACTAAGGTTTATATTATATATAGATCGACAACAAAAATTCTAGCTTTTGAAGAAGGTAAAAAAATAGCAAAACAATTTGGTTTTGAAGGTGATTCTACTGAAATAAGCGAGGGTGTATATGAATTTAAAAATGATAAAAACAATAAGACATTAATGATAAATGTATTAGAGGGTGATTTTAAATTAAGATATCCATATTTAGAAGATCAGTTAATTTTGGAAGCCAAAAATGTACCCAACAAAGACAAAGCTCTAACAATAGCGTCATCTTTTTTACAATCAGGTAACAAATATTCTAGTGATTTGAAGGATGGTGAAAAGAAGGTAAGTTACTGGAAAATTGCTGATGGAACTTTAAAATCGGTCTTGGCCCAATCTGAAGCAAATGTGGTTAGAGTTGATTTTTATCGAAAAAAATTGGACGACAAATGGGAGATAACTTCACCGCAATCGGGAGAGGCTTCAGTTTCAGTATTGATATCTGGTTCGAATAATAACGATAAACAAATAATTGAAGCTAATTTCAAATACGCTGATATAGATAGAGAATCTTTTTCTACTTATCCAATAAAGACTGTAGAACAAGCAATGGAAGATTTGAAATTAGGAAATTATTGGCCATCATCAGATATAAGTTCAAAAGAGGTAGTTATCAGAGAAGTAAAATTAGCTTATTATGAGCCGATAACTTTAACTCAATATGTACAACCAATTTATATTTTTAAAGGTGATAATAATTTTGTCGCTTTTGTACCGGCGGTAATAGATAAATATATTGCAAAATAATTAAGGTTGGTAAGATTGCCAAAAAACATTATTTTTAGCCCACTCTATTATATTCTTAGTGTCAGCAAAACGATCTGTACTTTGAGCAACCACACTAATTAAATAATGACCATTTAGATTTATTAAAGCGATAAAAGACCCCTCTGATTCAGGAGTCCAACCGGTTTTAAGGCCTTCAATTTCAGGGATAACTCCCAATAGTTCATTAGTAGATATAAGTTCATGTTTAATGGTTTTATTGACATCTTCAACGACAATTTCTTTCTGTTTAACAGTATCTAAAACAATTTGACTCTTAATTGCCAATCTGGCAATTTGTGATAGATCGTAAACAGTAGAATAGTGATTTTCATTGTGGATTCCATCGAAATTAGTGAAGTTGGTATTTTTTAGACCGTATTTTTTATTTATTAAATTCATTTCTTCAATAAAACCCGACAACCCTTTTTGATGATGATTGGCTAGAGTATAAGCAGCGTCATTAGCCGAATAAACTAAGAGAGCTGTAACCAGCGATCTTATGTTTATTTTTTCGTCTAATTTTAGTTCCATTATTTTACCTTCTCTATATTCCTGTTTAATTCTTAACTCTTCATCTAAGGGATAAATATTTAAAGCAGTTAAAGCTGTTGATAATTTTGTAGTAGAAGCAGGATAAATTTTACTATTAGGATTTTGAGATAAAATAACAGTATTAGTGGCGACATCAAGTAAAATATAATGTTTAGTATTTAATTTTGGTTTTTCTGATAATTTGGAATAAATTTTGTCTGGATGTTGATATTGAATCAAACTACTATTTTGAGAAAAAAGAAAATTTTTGGGATAAATATTCCAAAAAGAAAAGGTTGGAAGCCAAAACAGATTTAAAAAACAAATTAAAAAAACAAGGATGGTTTCAAATGGTTTACGCTTGAGAATTGACATCTTCTTCTAAGGCTGCTTTGATTTCAGGTTTTAATATTAAGCCAACATCGTCTAATTGTTTTTGATCTATAACACTAGGAGCGTTCATAAGTAAATCAACTCCATTTGAATTTAAAGGGAAAGCATAAATATCACGAATATTAGGCTCATCTAGAAGCAACATTAAGAGACGATCTAAGCCAATAGCCCAACCGCCATGAGGTGGGGCACCATAATGGAAGGCGTTATACATGCCACCAAATTTACGAATTACCTCTTCCCTCCCGTAACCAACAATTTCAAAAGCCTTAACTAAGGTTTCTGGTTCATGATTACGAATTGATCCAGAAGCTAATTCAAAACCATTTAAAGTAAGGTCATATTGATATGACTCAATATCTAATGGATCTTTATTTTTTAATGATTCCATTCCACCTTGAGGCATGGAGAAGGGATTGTGACCAAAATCTAATTTACCTTCATCATTAATTTCATAAAAAGGAAAAGCAGTAATCCAATTGAAATATAAAACATTAGGATCACGAAGTTTTAAAATATCACCTAACATGAGACGAACATTACCAAGAACTTTATTGACAATAATGTTTTTGTCGGCAACAAAAAGAATTAAATCCCCTTCTTTAGCAGAAGTATTTTTGATTATTTCTGATTGTAGGTTTTGATCGAAAAACCTAGCGACACCAGTATCCAATCCACCATCAACAACTTTTGTATAAGCCAGACCTTTGGCACCTTTTTCTTTGGCTAAGGTCTCTAATTTATCAATTTGAGTCTTACTAAACTCGGCACATTTTGGAGCGACAATACATTTTATAATATCTGCGTTATTAAAAACATTAAATCCACTTTTACCTTTAATAATTTCAGTAACATCTTGAAGTTCTAAAGCAAAACGAGTATCAGGCTTATCACTGCCATACTTCTCCATAGCTTCTTTATAGGTAATTCTAGAAAAAGGAAATTTAGCGATGGTTTTTTGAGGAGCAATAACTTGATAAGTTTCCTTAATTAAATTTTCGGCGGTGGCAAAAATTTTATCAATGGTAGGAAAACTAATTTCAATATCAATTTGATAAAAAGCACCAGCATGACGGTCAGCCCTGGGATCTTCGTCGCGCATACATGGAGCAATTTGAAAATATTTATCAACACCAGAAACCATTAAAAGCTGTTTAAATTGTTGAGGAGCCTGAGGAAGGACAAAAAACTTGCCTTTGTGAATACGAGAAGGAATTAAAAAGTCTCTGGCACCCTCGGGAGAAGTAGTGGTAAAAAGTGGAGTAATAACTTCAGTAAAAGCATTTTTATCCATCCAGTTTCTGACGGCTAGAATGTACTTATGTTTATCGTTAATTATTTTGGCTAAACGAGGACGACGCAAATCAAGATAACGATACTTTAATCTTAAAGATTCATCAAGTTCAGTACCATCTGTATCTAAAGGAAAAGGAGAAACTTCACTTTTATTTAAAACAGTTAATTTTTCACAAGTAATTTCTATTGAACCAGTTGGAATTTTCTTATTAATAGCTTTTGATTCTCTGTTTACAACCTTACCCTCAACCTCAATTACCCATTCCAGACCAATAGTTGAAGCTAGTTGATGGACTTTTTGATTATTGTTAGCATCAACTACGATTTGAACATTACCGCTCCAATCTCTAAAATCAATAAAAATTAAT
>JAQVXB010000047.1 GCA_028709405.1 Candidatus Shapirobacteria bacterium | reverse complement strand
CATTGTTGGTTCCAGTCCAGGTTCCACCAACACCTGAAGTGTTACCTTCAACATAATAGACACTGTTTTCTGAAATTTTAGTTGAAGAAAGTCCTCCAACATAATTAGCATTAAGATTAGTAACTAGATTAGTAGATCCAACTGATACAAATGTGCCTCCAATAGTTAAATTGTTACTAATAAAAGTGTTGCCGTAAGCATCGATTGAGAAACGAGTAGCTAATTGAGAAGTGCCGACATTATAATTATTAAGACTGATAAAGTTGTATCCACGATTAGTGTTATTGATTGATGCATTTATTAAGTTTCCAGTTGAGAGGTTAGCATTGGTTAAATTGACAAAACCACCGACAGCAGTTGATCCAGTTCCTTCGGTGGTTAGTTTAATAATGCCATTAGAATCGGGATTAATTTCAATATTACCGCCAGAACCATCAGAAGCCTTAATTAAAACAGCTTGACCTTCGATACCCATGGTGCCAGAGATGGATTTGATAGTAGGGGAGGTTTCGCCAAGATTTAGGTTGCCGTCACCATCGATAACTAGCACTGTATCTTTAAGACCGCTAGCAGATGGTGGTAGACCTTGCAAAGTTTCAGAGTTTAAAGCATAAGCAACAGTAGCAATAGGTTGGCGGGGATTCATTACTTCTCCACCAGCAGTAATTTCTAACCAAACTTCTGCATTTTCAGAGAAAACAGAAGAAGGGATGGTTGTTCCATGGCTTTTACCAATGGTGACAGAAAAGATACCATTATCGTCGGGAGTGATAGCTTGGCTGTTGCCAGTTTCGGAGGTGTAGAGAGTGGTTCCAACTCCAGTGGTACCGATATTAAAGAGTTTAAAAACTATGCCAGTGGAAGATGTTATAGGATTACCATCGGAATCAGTTAAACGTCCCTGAAAAGATAAAAAACGGCCACCGGAGACAGGAGAAGCGGCAGTGGAATAAGCTAAGTCTTTTTGAGATTGGACAAAAGCTTGACGATAAAGAGTAAAACCTAAACCGGTGCCAATGGCAAAGAGAAGAAAAATGGATAAGTAGCGGAAAAGAAATGAAGATTTTAATTTAAACCCCTCAGTCCTATGGACAGCTCCCCTTGATAAGGGAGCAATATTTATTTTTTTGAAGATATTTTTAAAAATTGAATTTTGGTTTAACCCTGCCCTGTCAAGGGAAGGGGTTGGGGAAGGGTTTATTAATTTCTTTTTAACTAGAAATTTTTGAAAGGAAGAAAGGGAAGAGAGTTTGCGTTGGATACTGGCATCGGAAAGGTTGGTGCTTTTTAAAAAAGCAGCGTATTGGGAAAACTTGGAATGATTAAATATAATTTCTAATTTCAAATTTCTAATTTCCAATAATTTTTAATTTTAATTTTCTGAATGTTGATATTTTTTGGTCATTAGAAATTGGAAATTGGTCATTCAATTTTTGAGTTTCGCAAAAATTGATGTACTGGTGAATATCATTGATATAGTTGCGAATAGTTGAAAGAGAGAATTTTTTAGCTTCTAACTGTTGTTGATATATTTTTACGGTTTCTTCTAGATTGGTTTCTGGTTGAACTTTAATAGCCTTGGGGAAAGGATTTTGAGAAATGAGATGTTGATCTAAAGCAAACTGGAAGAATTTAGAAAGAGAGGCAAGAAAGCGTTTGTAGTTTTGATCTTGATTGATGTTTTGAAAATAAGAAACTAGATTATCTTGATCAAAAATTTTGTCGGTTATTTGTAGGGGCGAATCAGTGTGTTCGTCCAATAAAGGGTCGACACATCGGTCGACCTGTACAGTAAAAGCAATATATTTTCGCAAATCCATTAAGTAGTTTCTAATGGTGGCATCAGAATAGGATTTTGATTTCAACCAATTTTGATAGGAAGTGAAGACTGGGGCGGTCATAAAAAACTTATTTCCAGAGCCAAACAAAGGTTGCCGCAATAATTAAAAAGGGAACTAGCTTTTCAGCTGTTTGACGAAAGTCATATTTTTTCTGCGGTGATAAAGATTTAGGTTCAAAATTATATGTTTTATACATGGTTTATATATATTAATTATTAATATAATAATAATATCTACTATTAGAAAAAGGCTGTCAATAGGCCATTTTTGATGTTTTGTTGATATGTTTTGATAGTAGGAAATCAGTTAAAAGTTCATCAAGTGAGAAGTTTCTAAAGTTTCACAATGATTAACACGATGGGTACACCTACTTACAAACAACATCAATTAAAATCATAATATCTAATTTCTAATGCCTAATAAAAAATGATGATGCGGAGATATGCGGAATATCTTAAAAGATATTAAATGATATACTTTTGGAGTACAAAGATGATTTTATTTGCTTATTTTAAATACGGTTTATTTGAAATTATTTTTATAAAAAAATAATTTTTTGATATTTTTTGTTTTTAGTAAAAAAAAGATAATTGAATTAATTTGATATACAGGTTGTTATATAGTAGTTTTTTGTTATCTTTTAGGCAAAAATGATGGCAATTAAATTTTTAGAAGCCTAAATTTTATATTTTGATTAATAATATTTTGATTTATTGTGCCTATTTTAAGGATTAATTTACTTTTTTCTAAATATTAGCAATATTATATAAACTCTGCTAAAAGTGGGATTTTTATGCATGTTTTTATTAATTTGTGCTATTATTTACTTAAGATGAAAGATATTAAAAAGAAGATCATTATTGCTGGAGGAGTATTTTTAGCAAGTATGCTTTTGGTTTTTTATTTGGGTAGCTTTGTGGTACCGAAAGCTTTAATAACTTTGACTAAGGCAAGCGGTTCGGCAAAGGTTTCAGGAAAAAATTCTTTTTTGTTGGGCGAGAAAATATTAGCTAGAGCTGATGGGGAAGATAAGTGTGTGGTGAATGTTTTTGTTTTGGATGCTGACGGAAAAGGAATGGCAAATAAACAGGTTCAATTGAGCGGGTTAGGAGAGATGGTGGGGATGACTAACACTTTAGGTAAGGTAAGCTTTGAATTAACTTCTAGAGTGGCTAAACAATATGAATTGATGGCAAGTATTAATGGAGCGGCTTTGGGAAAGACTTTGAAGGTGACGTTTAGATAAGTATTTTTAAATTTACAAAGTAATTTTACAGTGCTCGCTACCTTCGGGCTGTCCTCCGACTTTTGTCGGAGTCACGCGTTCGCTGTGCTCTGAAAATTGCTTTGTAAATTTATTATTTTATGAGATGTAATTTTAATCTGGAAAAATGATGAATTTAGCTTCTAATTGTTTATTTTTGATATATTGAATAGGGTTTTAATTAGCAGATTTTATATAAGAGTGCTAACAAATGAAAGAAGATTATTCTTTGTTGGGAATGGGTGTAATTTAGATATTAGTAATTAATATTTAATTATTAGATGGGGTAGGTGAGATAGATAACTAAAAATAGTTATAGGATAAATTAGAACGTTAGAGTATTAGAGCTTTAGATCGTTAGTAATATCGATTTTAATTAAAATTGATAGCGCCGTTGTTGTAAACGGTTTTGACTTGTTCGGAGGTGAGGGCATAGTTGTAAATTCTGATATCGTCCATTCTACCTTTAAACCAAGAAGTATTTAATCCTCTTTGACCAAAATACCAATTACCAGTCCAACCACAAATATTTATTGCTTCTGTATATTGAGCATTTAATTGGCCATTAATATAAATCTTTATGTCCTTATCATTAATTGAATAAGCAAAATGTGTCCAGTTATTGATAGGTACTGAATTATTAGTTGAGGTTCGACTTCTTTCATTAGTATCTGAACTTTCAGCTATTTGGACAATTAAACGTTGATTACTGGCATCATAAGCGAGCCTTTGATCATAGCCACAAGATATTGGGTTTATTATATAACCGTTTTGGTTTTCTGGATTTATAAAACCAGTAACAGTAAAAAGATTAGGTGAGGTTTGGATTTGAGGTTGAGGAGTTATATAGTAATCATCAGTCCCATCAAAATTTAGCGAGGAGTTGATTTTACCGCTAGCACCGTTTGTCCAGGCTGCTGATGTACCAATTTGACAGGTTCCGACAGATGTTTGATTTCCGCTTGGACCGATGTTTATAGAGCCAGTATAACCAGATCCAGATGAGTCAAAAGCGGTCAAACCTTGACATTCATCGAGTTTCCAGTGGGCAATGGGGGCTCCTTTGTTGTAATCGTAGGCGATTTGGGCAGGGGTGCGGGCATAGTTGTAGATTTTAACGTGGTCAATTTTGCCAGTGAAATATTGTCCTGCCGGGGTTGTTCCTGAGCCTGCTTCAGCACCAATTATAAGAGAATTGTCATAGCTGTAAGTTATTGGGTAATTTGAACCGGCATCGTTTGTATTTTTTAATATTCCGTCTATATAGATTTTAGTATATCTACCGTCATAACTACCGGTAAAATAGTGCCAACCTGGAGATAGTTCTGTTGTATTAGCATTTGGGGTTGCATAGGTACCATTTCTGTAGATATAGGTATAAATATTACCATTTGTAAAAAGAAGAGTGTATCCACCAGTTTCAGTTTTTGACAAAATTCTCGATTCTTCGGAATCAGTCCATGAGCTTTTATACGCCCAAGCACTAAAAGTAATAGCTGATGTTGGAGAAAGATTTGATGAATGAGAAACGCCAATATAATTATTACTACCATTGA
>JAQVXB010000003.1 GCA_028709405.1 Candidatus Shapirobacteria bacterium | reverse complement strand
GGGTTTTAATAATCGTACTTTATTACGGATTGAAATTTTTCTTTAATCTAATTAAATGCTATATAAACATCCTTATTAAAACTATTATTGGTCCACTAGAAATTGCTCTTGGTGCTATCCCCAACATGAAAATGGGTTTTGGATCTTGGTTAACCGATATTATTGCCAATATTTTAGTTTTCCCAATCAGTCTAATCTTTTTAATCATGTTAAAAACCATAATGGATGCTGTTTCTGCTAGTAGCAATATGTGGTCACCCTCTGGATTAGAATTTTTATCTGGAGGAAAAATCCTTTCAATTGCCATTGGGCTTGGAGGTTTAATGTTGGTTTCTAAACTTCCTCAAATGATTCCTGAATTTATATTCCAAATTAAACCATCCCCATGGGGCAAAGCTATTGGTGAAGGATTCACACCTTATGGTAAAAATATAAATAGAGTAATTGGGGGTGGAGCTAAATACGGTGCTAATAAAGTTGCCACTCAATGGGAGACCGATGGAAAGGGTCAAGCTTCGAATAGTACTCGAGGGAAAAAAGGTAAAATAGGAACAGCAATTAAATATTTCACTAGTAAACACTAACTTTAAATTTAATTTAAAATCAAATTACTTTATTAAGGCTTAAAAGCAACTATTGCATTAGCCAAACTATCAATATAAGTAGAATCACCCATTACAATAGCCCATTCAAAATCTTTCTTAAGATTTTCAAAATCACCATTTCCAGGATAACCTTTTATAGATCTAGCCTTATTTATTAAATCCATTGTTTCTTGAGGAAAATATTTTCTCCCTTTTCTAATTTCTTCATTTTGTCTTTCTTCTAAGGAAGTTGTTTTAATTTTTTCTTTTCTTTCTAAACTATTAGTCTTTGTTTTAACCCATCCACTATCTACACTTTCATCATCTCCAACAGCTACTCCCAAAAGCTGCGCTGTTTTATTTATATTAACCATATCAGCAATACCTAAATTATCTTTCAATATATCATATATATAATAACTATAACTTTTTTTTGTTCCATCTTTAGACTCTGGATTATTAATACTTATATGATCTGTTGATACCCTAGACATGTCTGCGCCATAAGCCCCAACTAAAATATCTCTCCAAAAAGAAGGATCTCTGGTATAAGAAAAAGGTCTTTTACCATTCCAAGTAATTCCATTCAACATCCCCATTTTATCTTTTATGTTTCTTGCCCAAACATTTAAATCTTTAACATCAGCTTTACCCATCATATATTGATAAGCTGTTATAGAAGCTTCCATTGAATCTCTAAATTCATTCATAAATGTAACTTGGCCTTTCCTAAATTCAACCTTATCCCCTTTTATTTTATAATTATTATTTTCATCAAAAGACGCATAATCCATAACCACTTTAGCTAAACTTCTTCCACTATTTTTATTTAAATCCCTTCCTTCATTAACAAAGTCAAGCATTCCATAAAAAGTTTTTGAAACTAAAATTCTAGTCTTTCCACTTATTATTTTATCTCTCAATTTTTCGTTTCCATCAATTGGACCTAAATCTTTTTCCAATTTCATAACTTTTGCAACATAATCAGCCATATTACCACCAAAATATTCCACATCAAATAGATTTTGATCGTTTCTAACTTTTCCACTCTTCATCACTTGCCATTTTGATCTCGCTTTATATTCAGGGTTCAAAGTTCTTACTCCATCACTTATAATTCCATCCCAAGTAGGTAAAATTCTCATTCTGTCCCATACACTAGTGTCACCCATACCAAAAACTTTATTCCAAGCCGTATAAGCACTCATCTTATTCATCCAATGTGAAATTTTTTCACCTTTATCATCACAAACAATTTCCCCTTTTTTATGTTTACCGTCTGGAGTATCTTTTTTATATGTCTCCCAAGTATATTTAGACCCTTCTCTTTTTGATAAAAAAAGAGCTAATTCTTCTTTATAATCCATAATATTTTCTAATTTACGAAACACATCCTGGTCAATTGTTCTAACACCTTTCCCTCTATTTTCTTCAGTTTCTGGAATTATAACTCTTCTATCATTTTCTAGAACAAAACCTGCATCATCTATTTCTTGCCCATCTATTGTTTTCCCTTCTTTATTTTTTTCAGCAAGTTTATAAAATTTTTCTTTATATCTTAAACAAGAAATCCCATTTTTATCAGTATAAAATTCACATAAATCATGTAGTATTTTACTTTCCACTAAAGTAAAATCTTCATTATACAACATGTTCATTTTTTCATGACTGAAACTAAAAGCCGATCCACTTCCCAAAATTTTTTCCAAATCTTTACCAGCATTAGATAAACCTGAAGCTGTTTCATTTATAGCAATCATTACATCAATTCTATATTGGGTTTCACTATCTAATTTTTTATACCATTCTGGAGGAGTATATGTTTGCCATCTCATATTATGATCCATAAATTTCATTGCCATTGCCGCATATTCTGGAGACAATTCCCATCTTGAACCACCTTCCCATTCTCCCTCTGCATTTCTTATTGGAGGTATATAATCATAGCTCTGATAATTTCCTTCTTCATCAAAATATCCTCTATCTCCTTTTCCTTTCACTTCTAATATTCCCAAATCTTCAAAAATATCTCTAGTAACTTCTATATATTTTCTAATATAAGAATTTTCTGGTAATTCTTTAAGATGTTCACCCAATTTTTTGTAATAACCACTTCTGGCAATTTTATCCTGTGTAACAAATAAATTACCCTCATCAATTTCTTTATTTATTTCTATCAATTCATCCTTTACATGATCCATTAATCCTTTTTTCTTTATCTTCTCTCCAATTCCTTTAAATTGTTTAGGTAAAATTTCATTTATTTGTTCAGCTGTCATTGAATCAGTTATCAAACTTTCACCTAAAACACTCATATTCATTGTTATATATACGGAATCTGTCAGGCTATCTATATCTCCAAAAGCTATTCTTTGATTTTTACTAGTATTATTACTAGCTTCAACCATACTATTAAAATCCGTATAACCTCTACCAAATTTACTAAAAATTCTAGTTGCTATCTCTGATTTTCTTTCTTCATCTTGTCCACCAAAAAAATCAACATTATTTTTAATCAAATCAACTGCATTTTCACGAGTATTTTTAATTTTATCTGCTTCAATCTTAGCTTCAACAGATTTTGCAAATTTTTCTGCAAAAGGATTTACTGGTTGACTTTCATTCATGCCCCAATTATACCTTCCCTCACTTTTTTCTGCAATCTACCTATCTTTTTTTATAAACTTAGTAAAATTCATAAACTTTCGACTTTCGACTTTTGACTTGCTAAACTAATTTATGCCCTCTCTCTTACCAACTTCCAATATTTCTTCGATTGAAAACCATGTTCGGTCTTATCGCTCTGCTCTCAAATCAAATCTTGAAGTAACTATTCATTCTCTATCCTCTTCCCATCTCAAAATGAAGTCTATTCTTCATCCTCTTGGCCATAATCCAAAAGAAGTTGATTTTTCTGCCCTAGTTTATTCACTCAATCGTCTTCCTAAAATTATTGATCAGGTCGAAAAAATAATCCTCGGCCAAAGTCCAGAAATTTTTGAAACTGCTAATTATAAAAATGTCACCAAATGGAAATCGGTTAAATCCAAAAGTCGTCGTCGAGTTGCTCACTTTAATTCCCTAAAAAATATTTTAGCCTATTTTATTGCTTCTGTTTCAGATATTGACGATATTATTAACATTCTTATTACTCTCCAAACAGAATGGAACAAATTTAACCATCTTTTCCATAAAAATTATGCCCTTTATTCTTTATTCAAAAAAGAGTTAGAATCCGGTCATTTTTATAAAAAATTTAAAGTTAATCAAAAAGAATGGCAAAATTTTATTTCTTCTCTTGGTCCAAATTGGAACGATAAATTAAAAAAAATCTATAAATCTCAATTAAATCTAAAAGTTCAACTTCTTTCCGCTTCTTGGTTAAACTACACCAAATCTACCCAAAAATGGTGGAAAAATATTGCTACCTTTGTCTCACCTGCCTTTCACATTTCTCGTCAAGAAATTTATTTTGTTTCCAGCAATACCCACAGTTTACTCAATACTTTTACCGGTTTTCCTCTGGCTCATCAATTTGAAATTTTATCCGACCTAAAAATCAATCATCCCTCACTTTACCGAAACTGGCTTCAAATAAAATCAAAAGAATCACGACTAGATCCTTTAGATTTTATCTATTTTGCTTCTAAATATTTTCTCTCCGATCCAAATTCTAAAAAACAATATCAGGATCTTCAAAAAAAACTCGGCATTTTAACCATTCCTAATGCCAATTATTTAGATATTACTGTCCAAATTTTTCCCATCAAAAATCTGGTTAAATCTAAATATCTTGATCCTCGTTTAAAAATAAAAAGTCATCTTAAATTAGAAAAAAGTAATGCTTTAATCTTTAATATAGATTATCCTCTTGGCTTTTCCGCCTATCATCTTCTAACCGAAGTTATGGAAAATGTTAAAAACATTAAAGGTGTCTATGTTCTTGGCAAAGCCGCCACTCTCAATGGTGAAGTTGGCGATATCCAAATTCCTCGTTTAGTTTTTGATGAACATACCCAAAATTCTTATTTATTTAAAAACTGTTTTAACGATTTTTTCCCTTACATTAATAATCAAGGTTCTGTTTTAACCAATCAAAAAGCTGTCTCTGTACTCGGTACCTTTCTCGAAAACAAATCTCTCCTGAATTTTTATTTTAAAAACAATATAACTGTCATCGAAATGGAATCTGGTCCTTATTTAAGCGCCATCACCGAAAGTTGTTATGATCAACAAGCCCCAAAAGATACTATTATCGATCTCAATAATTGTCCTTATGATCTAGGTATTATCAATTACACCTCCGACACTCCCTATTCTAGTCTTCAAAATCTTGGCGACAGTAATCTTGGCATAAATGGCATCGAGACTGTAACTCTTGGCACCCTTGCCATTCTCCAACGCATCATAAACTTGGAAGAAAATAAGTAATAATTTAAATTTGAAGATGCAATTTTTTGTGGCCTTGAATGTGCACCGCACATTCACCAGACATAAAAAATTCGTATCGAAAATTTAAATTAAATAAATTTACTTAAGTAATTCTTCAAACTCTTCCTGGTTTAGATTTTCTCTTTCAACCAAAGCCTTGGCCACTTTTTCTAATTTTTCTTTATTGTTTTTTAATACCTTTTTAGCTTCAGCAAAAGCCTTCTCTACAAATTTATTAATTTCCTCATCAACTTTTCCTTGCATATTATCCGAAATTTTAGCTGGCTCCATATAAGCCTTACCCCAATCCCCTATGCCAATTTGTGGTCCCAAATTAACTGGTCCCAAATCACTCATTCCCCATTCCACCACCATATTTCTAGCAATATTAGTGGCATTAGAAATATCCGACGCCGCTCCAGTCGTAATATCTCCAAAAATAAGTTCTTCCGCTGCTCTACCACCCATCGCCATCGCCATTTGTTTAATCAATTTAGATTTAGTGTGATGAATAATATCTTTTTGTGGCGGAATTAAAGTGAAACCCAAAGCCATCCCTCGAGAAATTATTGATATTTTAGAAACCGGATCTAATTTTTCCGCAAAGTTTACAATTGCATGGCCAGCTTCATGATAAGCCGTCATTAATTTATCTTCATCACTTTGTGATCTTTTCTTTTCCGCTCCCAGTTTTACCTTTAAACTAGCATCATCAATATCTTTCATATTAATTTTAGTCTTATTAAATCTTGCCGCTCCAATCGCTGCCTCATTTAACATATTTTCCAATTCTGCTCCAGAAAAACCAACTGTCGACTTAGCCACTAGTTCCCAATTTACATCTTCATCAAAAGGTTTACCTCTGGCATGAATTTTCAAAATTTCTTTTCTCGCCTCCAAATCTGGCAATTCCAAAACTACCCTTCTATCAAAGCGACCAGGTCTAAGTAATGCTGGATCAAGTAAATCACCTCTATTTGTTGCCGCCAACACCACCACCGCTGTACTTATTTCAAATCCATCCATTTCCACCAAAATTTGATTTAGAGTTTGTTCCCTTTCTCCATGTCCACCATCCATTCCTCCTCTAATTCGACCAATTGCATCAATTTCATCAATAAAAATTATCGCCTTTCCTGCTTTTTTAGCAGTTCCAAACAAATCCCTAACTCTTGAAGCACCCACCCCAACCAACATTTCCATAAATTCTGACCCAGCCATTGAATAAAATGGTACCCCAGCCTCACCTGCAACTGCTTTTGCCAATAAAGTCTTACCAACTCCACTTGGTCCTACCAAAAGCACTCCCTTAGGGGCTCTTGCTCCCATTTTGTGATATTTTTCTGGGTGTTTCAAAAAGTCCACTACTTCTACTAAATCATTTTTTGCCTCTTCTACTCCAGCTACATCTTTAAAAGTTAAGCTTTGTTTTCCTTTAATAAAAAGTCTTGCTGTTGATTTTCCAAAACCAAACATTCCACCACCACCAGCTCCTCCACCCTGTTTTTTAAACAACCATAATATAAAAAGTATTGGCAATCCAAACGATAAAAGTAATGTAAAAACTTCCCCCAACATTTTCCACCCTTGTCTATTCTCAATTTGCAAGCTAACTTTTGCCAAATCAACCCCTTCCCTCTGTAAAATTTCCGTCATTGAAATAGCTGTTTCTTTAGAAGCCACTAAAACTTTATCTTCTGTTTTTAACGTTGCCAATATTTGATTATCAGCCACCACAATTTTTTCTACTTGATCACCTTTAACTGCTGTAATTATTTCCGAAATTGAAACCTGAGATACTATTTCTGGCATCACCAACTGCATTAAACTTGATAATAACCAATATCCTAAAATTAAATAAATTACCAATTTAACTATTTGTTTGGGTCCAACTTCAATTCTTTTAATCTTTACCCCCGGTGGTAATTTATCCATAATTTCCTTAGGTATCTTATTTTTTCCCTCAGTTTTTTTCCCTTTTTTATCCTCTTTCTTCTTTTTTGGAAATTGGAAATTGGAAATTGAGAATTTTCTCTTTAAATCTTCAAAAATTTTCATCTTGATATTATACCATCAAAGCTAAACCGGATTAATATAAATAAATAATTTATTTAAATTCAGTGCAGATAATATTTTTCCGCGCGCAGCGAACGCGTGACGCGAAGCGGACAGCCCGAAGGTAGCGAGCACGGTAAAATATTATCAAACTAAATTCTAATCTCCGCAAATTAACCGTTTTTATTCCGCAACCGAATAAGGATTTTTACTTAACTCCAAAAGTACTTCTCGATTATCTTTTTTTCCTCTATCATCTTCAGCCGCTTTTACCCAAAATTCATGATTACAATTTTCACATTTATAAAAAATTCTAAAACCATTATTTCTGTATTCTGCCGCTATTGGTTTCATCAACCCTAAACATTTACTAGCTCTATCCCCAGGAATCGCTTCATCCACATGTTTTCCCCACAAACAATTAGGGCAATGATCCGTTGTCCCATTACCCGCAACTTTTTCTCCACACACTTCACAAACAAAATCTTCCACCACTTTTTTCATAATTATATTTTACTAAAAAATATTTTAATAAATTCGAAATCATAATTTTTTGTGGCCTTGAACGTGCGACGCACATTCACCAGACATAAAAAATTTATAATGAGAATTTATAAATATTTTTATTTTCCCAATTCAACTCCCATCTTAATATCTCTTTCTAATTTTTGATTAAATAGCAATTTCCCTCCCACCATACTTGCCTGAGGTTGAACATTCAAAGGTTGCCAATCAGGCGGAAAAGACACTAAAGTTACTAATCCAGTATCCCCAAAACCTGATTGTTTCTGCACATAATTCAAATAAGAAAAATTATTTTTATCCGACATTCTGTTTTCACTTGAATATCTAATTTCCAATGTTTTTTTACTACCCACCGGCACCAACACTAAAAACCCAACCTCCTTTTTACCCTCAACTTCCCTAATTCTCAATTCATCATTATTGTAAATTTTTTTCAAATTACTATTATTTCCATCTGTCAAACTAATTTGTGATAAATTTACGTTTGTTGGCAAATAAACCCTCAAATAATTTTTATAATCACCCCCAGGAAAACTATTACTTTTAGATGTATTTTCATAATTAATTTTTACAATTCTACCAACCAAATTAGGACTAATATCTACTACTTGCTCCATATTTCTATACAAAAAATAATTTGATTTATTTACTCCAAAATTAGATTCAACTACAAATAAATAATCAGCAAAACAATTTTCCTTAAGACATTTTCCTCCATAAAGTCCACCATTCCAGCCTAAATCTGCCATTATCCCCGCCACTTCATTATCATTAAACGCCAATTGTAATTCATTATTTTCCAATAAATCAATCAAGGCCATTACTAAATTCAACTGTTCTTTTACATTTAATTCCTTAATCTCTTCAAACAATTGTTTTCCTAATGTTCCCAAAAAGTTAGCTTTCTGTGTCGATCCTGGAAAAAATTTATTTTCTGAATAATATTCTGCCTGTTCATATAAATTATCTTTATTAATTTTTTCATTAAAATTAACCATTTCTACTTCTCCAATTATTTCCAAAATCGATTTAACCACAGCCAAATTAAGTCCAATTACTCCGTCAACTTTTCTATTAGTTTCCTTATCCAAAAACCACTGAATATCAGCTGAAGCCTTAGCAAAATTTGGGTTCCAATTTGCATCTCTCATAAACCAACCTGCCTCACCTAAATGATTTTTAATTTCCACTGGAGGTTCAACATGACCCTTCATCTGACCATCAGCTTCATAAATATCTTTTACTTCTAAATTAATTAAACTTCCACCTTGAAAACTTAATATTCCATAACTTCCAATAAAACCACCAGTTGCCCTCAGTTCAGATTCATTTTGAAACAAAAGCATATATTCCCTTCTCTTCCCATCAACTCCCAATATTTCCGGTAAAATCTTTATACTTTTATTTACTAAACCAATCTTTTCTTTAACTATTTTTAATTCCTGAGACTTTTTCTGCAAATCAGATTTCCATTTTGCCGGCAACCATCCATAATCACCATTTAATCTTGCCAAAATTAATCCCATCTGATTTTCAAAATTAAGTAAATACTCCTCCTCTTTTTCCAACTCTTCCACAAATTTTATTTGTCTATCTTTAAAAATTGCCTGACTAATTAAATCTGCACTTTGACTTAAATAAACTGCTTCTTTCTCCAATTTCAAAATATCCTCTCCTATCTTTAAAACACTTTGATAATTTCTAATTATTTTAAATTTATTTAAACCCCAATCGTCTATCTGCTGATCTATCTTTTTAATTCTTAATAAATTTTTATCAGTCAAATCTTCCACTTGTTTATATTTTTTAGCTTCAATTAACGTTAAATTATTTTTTATATTTTTTACTGCCAAAACCGTCGAAATAGTCCAATTTACCGGCACCACCAAAACCATAAATATAGTCAAAAATAACAACCCAAACCTCCATTTATTAGAAATAATCTTATTTTTCCCTTTCGGAGCATTCATCACCTTTTTTTCTTCTATTTTTATCTCTTCCTTAATCTCTTCTTTCGTCTCGAAATCATCATCAAAAAACTCGTCAACTACTTCTTCTTTTTTTATTTCTTTTAAAGTCTCTCTTTCATCAAAGGGAGATTTAGAGGGATTTATTTCCACCTCCATTCCTACTTTTTTTTGTTTATAAAAATTTTCTATTTCTTCCAAAACTTCACCACTTTTAGTCTCAATTTCATTTTCTTCAACCACCACCTCCATTTCTTTTTTCCTAATTTCTTTTGTGACCGGCTTATTTTCTACAACAGGTTCATTACCTACCTTGTCAAGAGAAGGCTTAGGAAAGGCTTTTACTTTCTTTTTCCTATTCTCTTCATCAACTTCAGAAAAAAAATATTGCAAAGTCTCTTTAACCCCATCTTTAAAATCAGTTTTCGCTCCCCATCTCAACTTTCGACAACTATCTTTTAATCTTTCTTCATCAATCTTTTCCACCTCAATTTCCCTTTGTAAAACTTTATATCTCGTCATTTTTGCCTGATCTATTAATACTTTTGCTATTTCTTCACTATTAGTTTCATTACCTAAAACTAAAAATTTTTCCTTTTCAGTTCCTGACAAAAAACTAGCCCTCAAAATTGCCTCTACTAAATCTTCAATCGCCAAAATTCTAAATTTATCCTTTATATCCGGTAATGTTAAATTTTTATTGACCACGGCCTGTCTTATTGCTTCAGCTAAAAAATTGTCTTCATTCATCCCTGGCCCATAAACCCCAAAAGCCTCCACTAATCTCCAATTTAAATCAAGACTATTTAATTCATTTTTAAGTTGTTCACCTTTCTCTTTATCATTTACACAAATCAAAGTTATTTTTTCTCCATTAAACTGTTCTGTTTCCCATAAATTTTTATCCCCCCTAAAATCAAAAACATAATTAAATTTACCGTTAACTTCAGATAAATCCATTAACCATTCAAAATTTTTTATTTCACTTAATCCCGCCACATATTCCCCTACTCCAATTACATTTATATCTTTATTTGACAATTCTTCAGCCAATTTTTTGGCCACAAAATGTTCAATCCCAATAATTAAAGCGAATGGCAGTGCCGAATTCATAATTTATTTTAACTTAAAAGAACCTTCTTTTATCCACTATCTATTACCTACGATTTAACACCTAATTTCATGCGGTTATATTTCGGTTATTATGCGGTTATTACCTCTTAAAATTTGTTATGATACCAGTTTTCCAGCTTTGGAACGTGAAAAAACGTCATAACTTAATATCCATCTTTTATCATTATTTATTATCAATAAAAACAAAAACCATCCTTATCAATGGAGGATACCCGCAGGGCTGGTGGGTTTAAAAATGTCCAAACCTGATTCCATTGGCCAAAATAATATAAAAAATATGTAATTATTTACAACAGGAAAATATATCAAATATTTAAAAATCCAAAATTACAATTTTTTATGGCCTTGAACGTGAGCGACCACATTCACCAGACATAAAAAATTCCGTAATGAGGATTTTTAAATTTAAGAAACTTTTCTTTTCAACGCTAATATCATCAATCCACAGGCCAAAAATTCACTAGCACCCGTTACCCAAGCCGCACCTATAATTCCAAACTTTGGAATTATTAAAAGATTAGCCACAAAATTAAAAGATAAAGTAATTAAACCTAAAATTAAAATTTGTTTTTGTCCGCCTTTAGCAATTAATGTAAAACCAACCAAATGACTAATATAAGCAAAAAAGAGGGGAATTAAAAGAATTCTTAACACTGTTACCGAAGCTTGAAAATCACTTCCTGCTAATACTTTTACTGCTAGTGGTGCCAACAAATAGGCAATTGGTATTCCTAATAGTAAAACCCCAAAAAGCATTATTACTGCCCATTTAAATATCTTTTTCTTGTTTTCCGATTTACCCGAAAGAATTGGAAAAATACTATTCACAAAATAATAAGCCGGCTGAACTAAATTAGAATATATTTTATAAGCCAAACCATAAAAAGCCACTTCCTTAATCCCAATAAATTTATCAATCATCAATGAATCAATCGCTCGATCATATCCAGTAAAAATTAACATATAAACTCCCATTGGCCATGATTCTTTCAAGAATTTAATTACAAATTTTTTATTAAATAATTGCAATTTAAACGATTTTAAGACCCTTTTTAATAGCTTCCATCCAATACTTAAACTCAAAATTCTTGCCAACAAATACATCCCAAACACCCACATCAAACTAATTAGGTTTGGCCAAAATAATAAGATTATTAAGAATATTAATGGAAAAATAATATCCATCAATACTTTTAATTCCATTCTTAGTTCAGTTTGAAACACAATCTCTAAACTACCAGCCACAATTGTAAACCAAATCATCATTAACGCCACTAGTGCTTCAATTCTAATTTCTCTAAATCCACTCCAGCTAAAAATCAAAACTATTCCCAAGCCAAAAGCTAAAAGGGTAGTCAATAATCTTGTCCAAGCCACCTGTACAAATATTTTATTTCTTTCTTCTCCTTCCTTCCCAGCCGCTTCTTTTACCCCCATTACTTTAGTTCCAAAATCAGCAATTGAATCCAAAAGTAAAAACACTGATACAACTAAAGTATAACTTCCATAAACACTAGCTCCCAATTTTCTGGTTAGCAAACCAGTTGTCACTAAACTTATCAAAATAGTGATTACTTTTGCCACAATCTGCACCCAAGTATTTAACAGTGTTTTTTTAAACATAATCTATTCTACTTTATAAACTTTGGGCTTGATAAACTTGCAACCAACACTAATAACCAGACATTTTGCGGTAGTGTTAACCAATAATGATCCATCATTCCACTAATCACTATCACTAATAAAATTATTTTAAATATAAAATTTAATTTTTTATTAGAAATTAGAAATTGGAAATTAAAAATTAATATTACTAAACCCAAAATTCCCACCTGGCTCAACCCTAACAACAAAATATTATGCACCGGCTGTAACCAAAAAACCCCGTTATTTTTTTGAAATTCTGGCAACTTAACTAAAAAATTTCCCAAACCCACTCCAAACCAAGGAGATTCTTTGGTCATTTTCAAAGCCGCCAAATTTAATTGAGTTCTTTTTCCAATTCCATCACGATCCCATCCACTCAAAAAATCTGACATCTCGTATTCCATATTTATCAACCTTAAAACAAAAACTATCACTCCTAAAAAAAGCAAAACAAAACTAATAATATTAGCTTTATTTTTAAAATTTTTAAAAATCAAAAATATAACTAATCCCAATGTCAAAATCCAAATAATTCTACTTCCTGAAACCATTATTCCCAAAATTCCCAACCAAAACACCACCCACCACCAGATATTTTTTAAGGCTTCTCCCTTTATTAAGGGGAGATGTCTCGCATCAGCGAGACAGAGGGGTTTTAATCCATACCACAACACCAAACTCACCAACAAAAATCCCGCCAAACTATTTGGATGAGAGAATGTCCCATAAGCTCTAATTAAACCCCGACCAAACACTGAAAACTGAGCAATTCCAATTGTATTAAAAGTAAAACTTCTTTCTCCTAACCAATAAAAAATTCCATTTAAACTTCCATTTTTCGCCATTTGGGCCACCGCTAATAAACTTTCAAAAATAATCCAATAAGGAATAACTTTTATTAATTTTTCTTTTATTAATTTTTTATTATCCCTAAAATACCAAAAGCTAATTATCAACTGGCCTAATCTCAACCATTTATAAATAGCTACCATTGGACTTGCTGCCATTAAAACATTTATTCCCACAAATCCTAAAATTAAAAAGTTTTTAAAATTAAAAAGTTTTTTTATTTTAGAAATTAGAAATTGGAAATTAGAAATTATTAATATAACCCAAACTAAATCCAATAAATATAAAGTAGGGGATAGATAATCAATTCTAATTCCTAAAACATAACTCCACTCCGGCCAAAAATGTCTACCTAATTGTGTTGGGATTAAAAGTAAAAAGAGAAATAGCCACACAGCCCAATATTATCACAAAAAAATTGCTCCCTTTCATTAAGAGGAGCTATCCCGATTTATCGAGACTGAGGGGTTTATGCTTTCTTGATCACTATATGTCTCTCTTCACCTTCACCCTCAGATTCACTTGTCACTCCTTCAATTCCTACCAACACCATATGACAAATTCTTCTTTCATAAGAACTCATATTAGCCATTGATACTTCTTTTCCATTTGAAAGTACTTTTTCTGCCAAACTTTTTACCATTCCTTCAAGTCTTACTTTTTGTTCCCCTCGGTAATTATTTACATCCAACAAAACTCTTATTCCTTCCCCAATTTGTGATCTAATAATTAGAGACAAAACAAATTGAATCGAGGCTAAATTTCGCCCTCTAAAACCAATCAATCCAGCTGGATTAGCCACTGTAATTCCTACTAAAACCTGATTTTCTTCGCCCTCCATATCTTCGACAAATGCCTTTTCTACATCAAAATTCATCTTTTCTAAAAGTTCACAAGTGAACTTTAATATTTTTTCATTTCTTTTTTTGTTATCCATAGTGCCTATTTTATCATTAGATATTGGAAATTAGATATTGGAAATTTTCTTATTTTTTGTTCATTTTATTAAATACCAACTGTTGTACTATCATCAAAGCTGAAGTAGTAAACCAATAAAGAAGCAATCCCAATGAAAAATTCCAACCAATAAAAATTGTCATCAATGGCATAAAATAAGTCGATTGAGTTCTCATTGCCGACATCATATCGTCTTCCTTGTCTTTAGTGGCTTTAATAATAGATTTATCAACCGACGGTGCTGGCATCATCAATTTAGCACTAAAAAATTGTAAAACCCCCGAACCTAACAACAAAATAACCGGCAAAATCCAAAATGACCCAAATCCTTGAGGATATAACTTTGATGGAGTTTCTAATAAATTAGAACCAAAAAAATTCAAATCAAATTTAAATTCTTGATCAATTCTAAATGGTTGAACTAAATAACTATTAATTTTATCTAAAGATACTTTACCTTCAGAAAAAGAACTAACTGTATTAAAAGCCGAAAAAAACAAAAGTAATACTGCTATCTGAACAATTTGAGGTAAACATCCAGACATCGGGTTAACTCCTTCCTGTTTATAAAGTTCCATTTGAGCCGCCGCCAAAGCTTTTTTATCACTTCCAAATTTCTCTTTCAGTTTATTTAATTTAGGTTGTAACTCTCTAATTTTTTGAGCCGACTTTAAACTAGGTACTACCAACGGTAATAAAACTAATTTAATTAAAATAGTTACTAAAATAATAGCCAAACCAAAATTGCCTACTAAATAATAAACTCCAAACAAGGCGTTAACAAACGGGGCTATAAATAAATTCATAATTTACTTTTAACTTTCGACTTTAAACTTTTAACTTGACAAACTTTATTGTACCAAATCAATTCCCCCTTTTGACCAAGGATTACATTTCAACACTCTTTTTAATCCCAAAAACAACCCTTTTGTCACCCCATATTTTTTTACTGCTTCATAACTATATTCCGAACAACTAGGTACAAACCTACAATGGTTTCCTTGTGAAATATATTTTTTGTAAAATATTAATAATATTAAAACTGTCTTTTTGATCATTTGTCATTAGAAATTAGAAATTTATTTATTTCTTTTTCTACTTCATCCATTTTTTTACCTAATATTTCTTTTTTAGTTAAAAAAACTAACCTTGTTCCTTTTTCAAATTTATCCAAATTTTTTCTAACAATTTCCGACAATATCCTTCTTATTTTATTTCTACTAACCGCTTTTTTGGAAATTTTTTTAGATACAATAAAGCCAAATTTTTTTAAATCATCATCTACTTTATATTTTAACCAGCCAAAAAAGGGGGAGTATGAAACTATCCCTTTATCTTTAATTTCAGCAAATTCTTTTTTTGATCTAATCCTATTTTCTCTTTTCAACACACCTAATTATATCTATTTTATCCAGTTATTTTCACTCTACCTTTATTCCTTCTTCTTTTAAGTACATTTCTACCATCATGATCCATCATTCTTTTTAAGAAACCATGAACTCGGGCATGTTTTTTTGCTTTTCGTTGTAAAGTCATTTTAGTCATAGCTGATATTTTAACATGAAAGATATCAATAATCTCTATAAAAAAATAAATTTTGAAGTTACAATTTTTTATGGCCTTGAACGTGGGCGACCATATTCACCAGACATAAAAAATTCGTAATGAAAATTTAAATTAAAGAAATTTGATATCTTTTCTTTTGTGGAAAACTCATTTAATATAGACATTACCCAATCGATTTTTCCACAATCTCGATTTTTAATTCCTGCCTATTTAACCGTTAATTTTAACATCTAACGCTCTAGAGCTCTAAAGTTCTAACGTTCTAAAAATGGATATCGAAAGACTTTGGAAAAACACTCAAGAAGAATTAAAAATAACTTTAGCCCCAGCTATTTTTCAAACTTTTGTTTTAAAAACCCAACTTATTAGCCTTGAAAACAATCTCGCTATCATTGGTTGTCCCAATACTTATTCTGTCGATTTCAACAAAAAACGACATTACGACATTATTAAAAATGCCCTCGATAATCAAACCAAAACCAATAATATTTTAAATTTTATTGTTCAAGAAATCACCAAAACCGAATCTGATACCACCAATAATACCCCTCTTTTTTCCTATACTCACAAAGTAAATAATTCATCTCTCCATCCTAAATATACTTTCGACACTTTAGTTGTTGGTAATAGTAATAATTTTGCCTATGCTGCCGCCCAAGGTATTGTAAAAAATCCTGGCCTTTCCTATAACCCCTTCTTTATTTGGGGTGGGGTAGGAGTTGGAAAAACTCATCTTATGCAAGCTATTGGTCACGAACTCCTCAAAAAAAACCCAGACCTAAAAATAAAATATTTTTCTGCCGAAACTTTTGGTAATGAATTAGTTGCTGCTCTCAAAACCAAAAACATGAATCAGTTTAAAGATAAATATCGTAATTTAGATTGTATTTTAGTTGATGATATTCAATTTATTGCTGGTAAAGAATATACCCAAGAAGAATTTTTTCACACCTTCAATTCTCTCCACATGAATGGCAAACAGGTTATTTTAACCTCCGACCGTAAACCTAGTGAAATTGATCATTTAGAAGACCGCCTTGTCTCTCGTTTTATGGGTGGTTTAACGGTTGATATTCAGCTCCCAGATTATGAAATGCGTATTGCTATTATTAGCCAAAAAATTGAAGAAAAGGGGATTAAAATAACCCCCGAAGCTGTTGAATTTATAGCTAATAATATTGAATCAAATATCCGTGAAATTGAAGGTAAACTTCAACAAATTACAGTCCAATCATTAGCTCAACAAATAGGGGAGATAGATATTTCTTTTGTTCAAAATTTTTTTAACCCTAACCTAAATAATAATAACTATGAACTAACTACTAAACTAAATCCTCGACATATTATTTCCATCTGTGCTAAACATTTTAATATTAAAACCAGTGACCTTTGTGGAAAAAGTCGTAAAAAAGAATTAGTCACTGCTCGTCATATTACCGCCTATTTACTATTAACCCAAATAAACCTACCCTTAGAAGAGGTTGGACATCTTCTTGGTGGTCGAGATCATACCAGTATTATGCATGCTCGAGACAAAATCCACACCGACTTTTCCACAAACCCACAAACCCGTCAACTTATCAACCAAATCAAAAATGCTTTTTAATTAGAAAAAAGTTTTCCACTTTTTAAAAGACTTATCCACTAACTTTTCCACATTTTATTTATCTTTTTTCCCCCGAAACTTACCCAAATACAAGTTAAAATTATAAGACATAATCATTAAATTATCTCTATCTTTAAATAATTTTATATTAATTCACTTTAAACTTTTAACTTTTTTACTTTAAACTTCCGTTATTTTTTAAATTACCCCACTTATTAACACTCTCTACTAATTATTACTACTATTTTGTTTATTAAAACTATTTATAAAAGCTTTTAACTTAAAACAATTTTTGATAATATAAGTCAATGAAACTTTCCCTTTTACAAGAAAACTTAAATATTGCCCTAACTAACGTTTCCCGCTTTGTCTCTTCAAAAAATCAATTACCTATATTAAATAATATTTTATTATCAACTGATAATGGTCGTCTTAAATTATCAGCTACTAATCTAGAATTAAGTATTAATTATTGGATTGGTGCCAAAATAGAAGAAGAGGGAAGTATTACTATTCCATCTCGAGAAATTACTGAATTTGTTTCTTATCTTACCCCAGGGAAAATAGATCTTTCTTTAAAAGGAAATAATTTATTAAATTTATCTTCTTCTAAAACAGAATCAACTTTTACTACTAACCCTTCAACTGATTATCCTGATTTTCCATTAATAAATCCAGAAACCTGTTTTGAATTAGATTTAAATATTTTAACTCAAACTGTTTCTCAAATTGCTTTTTCAGCTGCCGTTGATGATAGTCGTCCAGTTTTAACTGCCATTCTTTGTCAATTTACTCAAGATAATTTAAAACTTGTTGCTACTGATGGTTTTCGTTTATCTTTTAAAGATATTAAATTAATTAATCCTATTGATTTAAAAACCGACCAAATCACTTTTTTAATTCCCGCCCGAAGTCTCTTAGAAGTCACTAAACTCGCTAAAACTAATACTAAAATTAAAATAGGTCTAACAACCGACGAACACCAAGTAGTCTTCGTTCTAGACGATGTAGAACTAGTATCTCGACTTATAGAAGGGGAGTACCCGGCCTATCAAAGAATTGTTCCAGAATCTTTTTCCACTCAAGTCTTTTTAAATAAAGATGAATTTACTCAAGCCGTAAAAATTGCTTCTGTTTTTGCTAAAGAATCAGCCAACGTTGTTCGTTTTAATATTAAATCAAATTCGATTGAATTAACCGCCAACGCTCCTCAAATTGGTCAAAACAAAGCCACTGTCGATGCAAAAATCGAAGGTGAACCACTAGAAATTGCCTTTAATTATAAATTTTTAATGGATTTTTTAAACGTTTGTAAAAGTCAAGAAATTATTATCGAATTAAACGAATCTTTAACACCCGCTTTTTTCCGTGACCAATCTGATCCAAACTTCTCTCACATTATCATGCCCGTCCGCCTCCAAGACTAATCTAATACACCTCTATAAAATCAATAGTTGGCAGAGGTTCATCATTCCACACAGGTTCTCCCTCTGGTAAATTATTTATCTCTTCTTCAGTTAATTGATTAATATATTTCATATATGTGTCATAATCCATTTTATTTAATTCCTCAAATGTAATCTTTTTTGGGTCAGGAAAAACTATTGTAGGTGTTGGAATTATTTCTATTAATTCATTTTTTTTATTCACATCACCATAAACAATTTTTAAAAATATCAATATCACTATTAAAAAACTAAGAAAAACAAAAATCAAATATTTTTTTAAAAACTCTTTCATACTTCTAAATTATAACTAATCTCCATAAAAAGTTACATTAGGTCTAATAAATTTATCAAAAATAGTATGAGGGTATTCCATTTCTCTTTCCAAAACAATATCATCAGAAACATAATTGACACCTTTATGTTTCCAAGATTCTAAAAATATTTTATTTCCTTCTTTATCTCTACCAATAAAAAGTGCCACATGTCCATTATACCAACCAATATCACCAGGTTTAAGTTCTTCTTCTTTAATTTCTTTAAATACCTTAGCTATTGCCATATTTTTAATATGAGTAGTATTTCCTCCTATAACATCTTTTTTTGTCAATTGGATATATACCCATCTTATAAATCCAGAGCAATCAACACCAATATGGTCATCTTGTAGTCGACTACGATTTCTATCAGCCAAAGGAATTGGTTGACCCCAACTAGGACATGGCCCAATACAATTATATGGTCCACCAAGTTGATAATAAATTTTACTTTTTAAAGACATCGCCC
>JAQVXB010000046.1 GCA_028709405.1 Candidatus Shapirobacteria bacterium | reverse complement strand
ATTGATAACTAAGATTCCTGAAAATGGGATTTTATTTATCAACACTAAAGGTTTTCAAACCAAAGAACTAAGTCTATATACCAAATCAAAAATAATTAGCTACAACTCTTCAAACTCTGACTATTATTTCAAAAAAATAAAAATTAAAAAAAATTACTCTATTTTAGATATCCGCACTCCTAGAAACATTCTCCAAATAAAAACCAAACTAATTGGCCAATTTAATTTTGAAAATATTTTAGCTGCTGTCTGCCTTGCTGATAGTCTCGGTATACCCACAAATATAATTAAAAAATCAATTTTAAATTTTAAAGGAGTCAAGCGTCGTATTGAAAAACTATTTAATAAAAAAGATATTTTAATTTTTGACGATTTTGCCCAATCTTCAACCAGGGTTAAATCAACCATAAATGCCATTCATCTTCATTTTCCCAAAAAAAACATCAAAATTTTATATCAACCTCATGCTTCTTTTATTAAATATAAAGAAAGTCTTAAAGACCTCAAAAACGCCTTTAGCTTAGCCTCTGAAGTCGTTCTAACTAAGTTAAATTTTAATAAAAATATCGATAAGGAAAATCGTATTATAGCTAAAGATTTTATAGATAATATTGGATCAAAGTTGATTTATATTCCTATAGATGAAGAGGTTGTAAATCATTACCAACAAAATCTTAAAAGTGGCGATATCTTAATCAATATGAGCTCCGGTGGTTTTAATGGAAATAAGATTGTCAATTCTATTATTAATTCTTTAAAATAAGATATGTCTAGATATATTATTACTGGCGGCAAACAATTAAAAGGGGAAGTTTCAATAAGAGGTGCTAAAAACGCCAGTTTTAAACAAATAATCGCTTCCATGTTAACAAATGAAACTGTCTTTCTTAACAACGTTCCTCAAATATCCGATGTAAGAATAACTACCAGCATTGCCAAAAGCCTCGGTTGTCATTTAAATCAAGCTGGTGAACATTGTCTTGAATTAAATACTAATGAAATTACAAACTCCATCGTCCCTAGTGGTACTGGAGAAAAATCTAGAACTTCCTTTATGTTTGCTGCCCCACTTCTTACTCGCACTGGTACAGCTACAGTTCCCACTCCAGGTGGAGACAAACTTGGTGATAGACCCCTAGACCGTCTTTTTGATTGTTTTTCTCATATGAATATAAAAGTATTAGAAACTGATAATAAAATTACTTTTAATACCGATAAAATAGTCGGAACCCATTATACTTTTCCCAAACCTTCCCACACTGTCACTGAAGTAATTCTTATGACTGCCGCTCTTGCCAATGGTGAAACTATTCTCGATAATGCTGCGCTAGAACCAGAAATTGACGATTTAATTCTAATGTTAAACGGTATGGGAGCCAAAATTCAAAGAGATCCTTCAGACCAAAAAAAAATTAACATTCAAGGAGTATCTTCTTTAAAAGGAACTGAACATAGTGTAATTTGTGACCGAAATGAAATTGTTACTTTTGCTTGTGCCGCTTTAGCTACAAAAGGTGCTATTAATATTCTTCGCGTCAAACCAGACGTTGTTAAAACTTTTTTAGACACCATCAAAAATATGGGAGCTAATGTTAAAGTCGGTAATGATGAAATTTATGTCGAATGGACTAAACCCTTAACTAGTGTAAATATAGAAACCGGACCAGAACCAATGTTCATGACCGATTGGCAAGCTATCTTCACTGTTCTTTTAACCCAAACTGTTGGTTGCAGTTCCATCATCGAAAGAGTTTATCCTAATCGTTTTCAACATATCGAAAACTTAAAAAATATGGGGGTCAAATTTAATCTCTTCAATCCAAATATAACTGATCCAGAAAATTATTATCAATTTAATCCAGAAAGCGATCGTCCTGAATATTTTCATGGAGTTAAAATTTATGGCCCAGCCAAATTAAAACCAGCCGATTTCATTATAAATGATCTTCGTGCCGGAGCCTCAATTACCATCGCTGCCCTTACTGCTGATGGAAAATCAACTATAAACGGTGTTGAATACATCGAAAGAGGATATGAAAAATTAGCTGAACGTCTTTGGTCTTTAGGTGCTAACATAGAATATATAAAAACATAAATCTATGATGCATTTGTATTTAGGCCTACTTCTTTTCTCTTTTTTAATTACCAGTATTTTAGTAGTTCCTTTTATAAATCTTCTATACAAACTTAAGTTTCAACGACAAGTTCAAAAAACCACTGATTTCCAAAACAAAATAACAACTATCTTCGATAAATTTCACAACAAAAAATCAGGTACACCTGTCGGTGGTGGATTATTAATCATAGTTTCCGTTTGCATAATGTTTATTATCCTTTTTCCCATCCTAAAATTTTCTCGAATCTTTATTTCATCAAATTACAAAATGACTCATGAATTATCCATTTTGTTTTTTACCTTCATTAGCTTTGGATTACTAGGTTTATATGATGACATTTACAAATTCTTTGGCTTCAAAAAAACTGGTTTTTTTGGTTTAAAAATGATCCATAAATTTATTTTACAAATTATCATTTCTTTAGCTATTTCCCTGATGATGTATTTCCAACTTAAAATAAATTTCATCTATCTACCTTTTCTAGGCGCCATCCATCTCGGTTTCTTTTTTATTCCCATTTCCACTGTAATTATCACTGGCTTTGCTAATTTTTTTAATATCACCGATGGTTTAGATGGTCTTTCTGGTGGTTTGTTAATGATCGCTCTTTTTTCTTTCTGGATTTTAGCCAACACCTCTTTAGATACCGTCATTTCTTCCTTTCTTGCTCTCTGGATTGGAGCTTTAATTGCTTTCTTATATTTTAATGTTTATCCTGCCAGAATCTGGCTTGGTGACGTCGGGTCTCTCTCCTTTGGAGCTACTTTTGCTGTAATTGCCCTTTTATTAGGAAAAATTGTTCCCCTGATAATAGTTGGAGCTCCTTTTATTATTGAAGGTATGTCTAGTGCCATTCAAATAATTAGTAAAAAATACTTTAACAAAAAAGTATTTCCAGCTGCGCCTCTTCACTTAACTCTCCAAAGTATCGGTTGGGAAGAACCTAAAATTGTTTTTAGAGCCTGGTTAGCTGGAATTATATTAGCAATTTTTGGACTATGGTTAGGAATAAATTAGACTTACTAAAACAAGAGATTCAGTGTTATATCGGTTTACCCTATAGTAAAAACATCCTTAAGGATGGCAAAGTTATTAAAGAAAGGTTTCTTGGCGCCAAAGGTAATTGTCGCCAAATTGCCACCGAAACCATTAGACTCGCTCAAAACAAAAAAATAGATTTAACTAAACTTAATAATCAAGAATTCTACAATTTTCAAAAAAAACACCATCTTGGAATTGATTGTTCTGGTCTTGTCTGCCAATTGCTAAATTTTCATTTTCAGGCCAATCTAGACCCCCGTAAAACTTCAGCCGCCATGTTAACTTCTGCCCCAATTTCCAAAGAAATAACTAATCTAAACAATCTTCAAACCGGCGATTTAATCCGCCAAAAAAATGGCCACCACGTTTTATTTATAATTGAAAAAAAAGCAAACACAATTTATTACGTTGATAGTTCTATTGAAGGCAGAGGAGTTAGATATGGTCAATTCGACTTAACTGATAAAGATTTCTCACATCAAGGATTTTATCGATTACTTTTCCTCGACTAATTCACAAAATTTTACCGGATTTAACGATAAAATTTCAATTTCAGTTCCACATTCTCCACATTCTACAATATCACCAACCATAACTTCTTCAGCCAAAACAATTTCATTTTTACAATCAGGACAAATAACTTTTTCGTTCATGTTTTATTAAAATTAATAACTAGTATAATTAAGCTATTATATGGCAAACACTCCCTTAATTAAATTAGAAAATGTTTTTTTTAAAAGAGAGGATTTAAACATCACCGGTTCAGCTAAAGACAGAGCTATTATTTCTCAAATAGACAATCTTAAAAAACAAAACTTTTCTAGTGCTGTAATTTCCAGCACTGGCAACGCCGCCATTTCTGCTGCCTATTTTTGTCATCTTAATCAAATCAAACTAACTGTCTTTCTTTCCCCAAAGGTCAATCAGAATAAACTAGATTTAATTAAAAAAAATAATTGCCAAATAATTATTTCCCAAAAACCAATTAGTGATTCCATAAAATTTGCTAAAAAAAATAATGTTTATCTTCTTCGACAATCAACCGATCCATCAGCTCTAATTGGTTATCAAGAAATTGGCAAAGAACTAACAAAAGAATTACCAAAAATTACCAGTATTTTCGTTCCTGTTGGTAGTGGTTCCACCCTTCTTGGTATTTCCCAAACCTTAAACCCATCTGTCAAGATTTTTGCTGTTAAACCAGAAAATACAATATTAACCGATGCTTTAACTGTTAAATATCAACCTTTAAAAAATAAAGTTATTTCTGCTGTCAAAAATTCCAAAGGCTCAGAATTAATCATTCAAAATAAAGAAATTTTAAAAACTCAAAAAATATTAGAGTCAAATAATATAAAAACTTCTCTGGAAGGAGCTATGGCTTATGCCGCTTACAAAAAAGCTATCAAAAATAATTTCGATGTCGGTGATTACCCAGTTATAATTCTTACCGGATGTCAAAGATAAATTTAGAAAATATCATTAATGATTCGCCTTATTTTTTCTTTTTTCTTGTTGTCGATAAATTTCTAGATATAAATCTTCCTCATCTAAAAAATTTCGAAAAAATT
>JAQVXB010000045.1 GCA_028709405.1 Candidatus Shapirobacteria bacterium | reverse complement strand
CGTTCTTCCATTTTAGAAGGAATCAAAAATACTACTATCATTGATAGTTCTTACAACTCTTCCCCCATTGCCTGTGCTGAATTACTTAAATTTTTATCTAGTTTTAAAGGTAAAAAAATTGCTGTTTTAGGTGACATGCGCGAACTTGGTAACTCAACTCCAGACGAACATCTAAAAATATATGACCAAGCTTTAAAATCAGCCGATTTAATTATTTCTGTCGGCCCTCAAACCCAAAAATATTTTGGCAACAAATCTAAAAAATTTAATAATTGGTGGACCGCTGCCGAATTTATAAAAGATCAAATCCAAGGTGGCGAAACAATTTTAATTAAAGGTTCTCAAAATACTATTTTTCTAGAAGAATTAGTCAAATCAATTCTCAAAAATCCATCCGACTCATCAAAACTCTGCCGCCAATCAAAATATTGGATAAAAACCAAATCAAACTATCGTTCTTCTAACTGAATCATTTATTCCTACCAATATATCATAAGGTATCGTTTCACTAATTTTTGCCATTTTTTCCACCCCTACCAACTCCACTTCATCATATAATTTTGGTTTTGTTTTTCCAAAATTAACCACCACCATATTCATACAAACCCTCCCCGCAATTTGGTAAAATTTATTTTTATATTTAACTATTCCTTTTTTATTACTCAATCTTCGATCTAACCCCTCAAAATAACCTATTGGAATCACTCCGATGTTCGTCTTTTTAGTAGTTACAAAAGTTCCTCCATAACTTACTTTTTCTCCTTTTTCTATTTGCCTCACTTTTACAATTTTACTTTTTAGTTTTAATACTGGTTTTAGTCCTTTTCCAATCCCATACAAACCAATTCCCAATCTAATAATATCTCCTACCCCATTGGTCGCTCCTAAATGAAAATATTTTACTTCGCCAGTTATTTTTTTTATTTCTTCAAATTTCTTTATTTGTTTTTCATCATCTACTCCTGCCAAATGGGAAAACATTCCTTCCCATTCTAATTTTGGATATTTTTTAATTAATTTAATTGTTTTTTTCATTTCGTCTAAATCTATTCCTTGCCGATTCATCCCCGTATTCACCTTTAGATGTATTTTGATATGTTTATTCAATTTTCCCAAAGCTCTAATAGATTCTTTATCTTGCACCATAATCGCCAAATTTTTCCATTTTATTTTAGAAAAATTAGATGGCAAAATCGATCCAATCATCAACACTGGTCTTTTTGTTACTTTTCTAATTTCCAACACCTCTTGATAACCATCCACCACCAAATATTCAAAATCTCTTTCCTTTAAAATCTCCACCACTTGTTTAATTCCATGTCCATAAGCATTCGACTTCAACACCGGCCACACCCTTCCAAATTTAGAAAAATAATCAAAATTAAACAATAAATTATCCTTACTAATTTCAATTAGATTCAAACTATCGTAAATTCTCATTTCAACCCTTAAATTCCTTATCCTTCTTCATCTCATGCTCAATTAAATTTCGCAAAAAAACTGATCTTGGCAACATTTTCTTTTGTGACACCCAGTCTAAATAACTCAATATTTTAGGATTAACAAAAAAATTAAATCTAACATCGATCATAGAACTAGCCTCCTTTAAGGCTCTTTCTATTACTTCTTCAACATTTTCCTCATTATATTCTGAAATTGTCAACTTCTTATCAGTAATACCCTTAATAAAATTTGGCGTATATTCTTTTTTATGTAAAGCAATAACTGGTTTATTCATTTCCAATGCCTTACTTATCAAATAACCCATCGACATACTGTGACCAGATGCTTCCATCACCACTATATCTGCTTTTTTAACCGAATCTACCGACTGAATATAATTTTCCTTCTTTACCTTTAATGGCGCTCCGCTAATATCTTTAACTCCCATTTTAATCCATTTCATCACCTTATCACTAACCATTTTCCCTTCAGCCGACAAATATGAATATATCTTATTATATAATTTAGGCTCAGCTCCCACCAATCTAGAAGAAGCAACAAAATAAATCTTCATAAACAATAAAAATTATAATTATTCTCTATAGGGTAGTATATCTTAAAAAATCAATCTTGAGAACCCCATTATTGCAGTCAAAAAATTAACGGGTATAATGCCAGTAAAAGTAGTTTAAGCCCCAGCGCCTAATCTTTACTTCCCGTTCTTTGAAAAATCAAAGCGTTCAAAAAGGAGGTTGTTTTTTTATGATTGAAGTTCCAGCCTTAAAAAATGAGGATATGTCCAAATTTATGGAATTAAATTCCAAAAGTAATTACCAAAGAATCCCAAACTCAAAAGAAGTAACCAAACAATTTGTTGCCCCTCAACAAATCAATGAAAAAGTTAAAACAAATATCGGTAATATTACCATCGAAAGAAAAGCTTATATCATTGAAAGCTTGATCAACAATTATGGCCTTAAAAATCCAAAAATTATACTCGAACAAAGATATTCCCAAGGACCAAGCTGGTCAGATGGTTCAATCATTTATCTTCCCAGTTTTTTCCCTTTTTTTAGAAAAATTCACATTGACCATCCTGACGAATTAGCCACCTGTCAAATTGCTCGAAATCTTATTGATAACTATCTCCAAACCCCTAATGTCAAGTGCAGTTTATACGGCATCGGTTTTATCAAAACCAAAACTATTTGTCTTAACCAATTATTGGTTTTTGAGATTATTCATTTTAACGATATTCCTTTCAAAGACAAAATCCCCGATATTAGGTATTATCTAAATCCTAATTTTGTCCCAATTAAAATTCCTTTCATCCAAAATTAAAGAAAGGAGCTCTTATGAACCAACAAAAAACCAAAGTAATCATTAAAAACCATGATGGTCAAATTTTAAACAAAGATAAAACCATCAAAGTCATTGATGAAATTCGTTCTACTATCAATCCAGAATCCAGGGAAAATTTTCTTAAATACAAAACAGAAGGAGAAAACGTTCTAATCAAAAAAGATGATCTAATTATTTTAAAAGTTAAACTCCCCAAAATCGGCCACAACCTCGTTTGATCAATCAAAAAAACGCTTTGAAAAAACATCCTAAAGCCTCAAATTTTTGGTATTTCCAAAAAAATGAGGCTTTTATTTCAACTTCTCTCTAAAAAAGCTTATATCCATTTTCATTACCTCGTCCCAACTTTGTTTTAAATTGTGATCACTTCCTTTTCTAATATCTAAAACTACTTCTTTACCTAATTTTTTTAATTTTTTTTGCAAATCTTGTTGCCATTTAACTTCGCACCAAACATCTGCCGTCCCCTGATGAATCAAAATTGGTGCCTCTATCCAACTATAAAAATTATCTATCGAATAAAGTTCGCTATCATAATCTTTTTCAAATTCTTCAATTTTTTGCTTAACCATTTTCCCCGATTCACTCTTTTCGTCGATTGTTTCTAATATGCTTTTGGGAAAAGGATTAGTCATCGGCGCCCATAAAACAGTCGGATAATTTTTACCAGTAATCTCTAAAACTGAAATTGCAATTTGGCCCCCATTGCTATGAGCCCAAATACCAATTTTATTTGGATCTACTATATCTAATTGCTTTACCGACTCTATTAAATCCAACACCGACACTGGTTTTTCAAATCTGGCCTCCAAAATATCTGTCGATTCATCATCAGATAATCCAAATCCTAAAAAATCTAAACTTACTGTTACAAAACCATTTCTCGCTAATTCATCGGCTGCCTTCCAACTACCTGAACCAATAAAATATCCCTCACTATCAGCATACCCTCTAATCATAATAATCACCGGCAACTTATTACTCATAGGAGTTAATGGAATATTCATCATTCCACTTATTTTCTTTCCGTTACTTTCAAAAGTAATAGCTTTGCTCTCAAAATCCACCGGATCCTTTCTTGCTTCTTCAACCACTAAAACTTTTCCTATTTTTTTAATCTCTGAAGCCAAATTCTCTCTTTTTCTTAAATTTTCAAAATTATATTTAGCCAACCAACCTGTATTTTTTTTATTTTCTCCAACATTTTCCGTTTGTCTCTCCTCAAATCTATTCAAAGGACTAATAATTATTTCTTCTTTATATAAAAAAAACAAAACTACTAATGTCCCAACCACAAAAATAAAAAGAAATAAAAAAAATTTTCTCATTACCTATTCTAATCAAAAAATATTAAAAATATTAATTTATCGCTATTTTTAACAAAATTGACTTTAAAATAAAAAAAAAGTAAAATTCCGCCACTAATAAGAAAAGAAAGAAAAAGCTTTTTCTGTTCTTTAAAAACTAAAAAAGAAAGGAAGTTACAAATCCATGATTAAGTTTGCCGATTCAGTTGCTTACAAAATGGCCCTATCTTTAAAAGATCAATATTTCTTTTATACTGGTCTTTTTCTCTACGAATTAAACTATTTCTTTAAAACTTCTAAGGAAAACGAAGAAGACAGTCACGATGCTTGGTTCTTTTTTAATAAAGGTAAAATGATTTTATTTTTCAATAAAAGAGAACAACCATTTTTTGAAAGAAAAATTGATCTCATCAAAAAAAGACAGGATTTTTTAGATCGAAATATCATTTCTATTAACAATGATCCCTTTACATTAGAATTCATTAAAAGCGCCGAAATTATTCACCACCTTAAAAATGATTTTTCAACCGAAATTTGGCTTCATCAAGACGATGCTCATTTTATCACTAAATCTTTAACTCTCAATTTAACTATCAATCAAATTCGCCAAAAAGTCTGGTTTAATCAAATGGAATACAAAGTTAAATTCGAAGAAATAAAAACTAATCAGCTTAGTTTTTATTTATTTGATTATCAAAACAAAAAGATT
>JAQVXB010000044.1 GCA_028709405.1 Candidatus Shapirobacteria bacterium | reverse complement strand
TCTTTTAATTGTCATTGTCTCTCAAAAATCGATTAATTCTATTTTTCAACCGGTCACCTTTATTGATTTAAATATAAACTTTTATTTAATCCTTTTTGTTGCTGAACTATTCATCGGAACTTTTTTAGGTTTTGTTGCCAGTTGGGTTGGTGTCAAAAGATATATTAAATATTAATTTTAGATGATTAAAAAAACAGTTTTATTATTTTTAATCTGTCTTTTTTCTTTTGTTTCTCCTTTAGTAATTAGATCAGAAGAAACAGTTGATAATTTAAGTGATCAGATAAAAGAATATACTCAAAAATTAGATGAGTTAGGTAAAGCTAAGGATACTCTCGCCAATCAAGTTAAGATTTTGAATTCACAAGTAGAATTAACCATTCTAAAAATTACTCAAACCGAAAATTCTATTAAAAGTCTGGAAAATGAGATTAATAATTTAACTGTTGAAATATCTAAATTAGATATTCAATTAAATGAACTTTCTTCCCTATATGTTCTTCAAATAATTGAAAATTATAAGCTTCAAAAGAAAGTTCCAGCCTTTACCTTTTTGTTTTCTTCAAAATTAAATAATTTTTTAGAACAACACAAATATATTTCCAACATCCAAAAAAGCAGTCAAAACAGTTTAATTAACATGGAAACCGTTAGAACTAATTATGATCTTCAAAAAACCGCTAAAGTAAAAAAACAGCAGGAATTAGAAACATTACAAAAAACTCTAGCCACCCAAAAAAACAATCTTGCTAATCAAAAACAAAACAAGATCTATTTATTGGAAACCACCAAAAACGACGAAAAAAAATATCAATCGCTTAAACAAGCAGCTGAGTCTGAATTAAATTCACTTTTAACTGCTAAATTTACTGGCAAAAGAGCAGTTAAAAAAGGGGAGGCTATTGGGCTAATGGGTAATACTGGCTATTCTTTTGGGGCTCATCTTCATTTTGGTTTATATAATTTAAAAGAGTCAGAAGTCTCATCTTTTGTTTACGAGAATGATATTGATCCTATTTCTTATTTGTCTCAATATCAATGGCCAATGTCAAACTATGAGATAACTCAAGGTCGAGGTCAAACCAAATATGCCTATCTCTATTCTGATCGGTTTCATCACGGCATCGATTTAGTTTCTGCCAACAAAATTGTTTATGCCGTCAACGACGGCATGGCTTATTTCTATCAAGATGCCTATCCTAATCAAAGAAAAGGGTCAGGTAACCACGTAAAATTATTCCATTCCGATGGCAAGATGTCTTTATACCTTCATCTTCAATAACCAAAAATCCCCCATCTTTCGACAGGGGATTTGTTAACTTTTTACTTTAAACTTTCGACTAATTAGTATCCTCTAGCTTTCTTTCTGAAATAAATTCCAGACCCAGCCATTAAGGTAACCATTACTGTTTTTAATACTATATCTGAAGCACCAGTGGCAGGGACAGTAGCTTTGCCAATAAAGTAGCTAGCATTATCACTATCACTTAAATTTTCCACTTTACTTTCAACTCTATTGGTTTGTCTGGTTAAACCACCAATTTTAGTAGTGTTTTGAATTTTAGCTCTGATTAGATATTCTTTTGATTGACCAGCCTCTAATTTATCAATAGTCCATTCAATTGTACTTTTGTCAGTGCTTAAAGTACCTGGATAAAAAACTAAAGCTAAATATTTTGGCAAACTATCTTTAACTTTAATATCATTTAAAGTTTGATTACCAATATTTTCAATTTTGATTTGAAACTCAATAGTATCTCTTTCAAAGAAAGTTTTTCTAGAAGATTCGATATTATCAAAATATTGAGTATCTCCTATTGATCTAATTTTTTTATCAATAGAAAGTTCTCTTTTAACATCATTAGGATAATAACCACGTACTTTCAAAGGATTGAACAGCGAAAGAGTTAATATCGCTATTGCAGTTAAGACAAAACTGATAGATAAGATTTTATTTTCCACCTGCGTTATTAATATTTAATTATAGGCTATTATATGTCCTTATGGTCTATTTGTCAAGTAAAACTAATACTACTTGTCTTTTAGGTTATTTTTGCCTTATACTTTACCTATGAATAAATTTCTAATAGCCGAAATTTCTGTTTTTTTCCCTTGTTATAACGAAGAAAAGAACATTAAAAACACTATTGATAAAACCATCCCAGTTCTCCAAAAAAATGCCCAAAAATGGGAAATAATATTAATTAATGATGGTTCTAAAGATAATACCGGAAAAGTCTTAGAAGAAATCAAAGCAAAATATCCTCAACAAATAAAGATAATTACCCATAATCCTAACCGTGGCTATGGTGCTGCTCTTAAAAGTGGTCTTTACAACGCCCAATATCAATGGATCGCCTTTACTGATGCTGATGGTCAATTTGACTTTACTGAGATTACTGAACTTATCAAAAAACAACAATCAACTAATTCTGATATTGTTATTGGCTACTATTTAGCTCGTCAAGTGTCTAAAGCTGCCATTTTTACCTCAAAAATTTGGGAATTAATTGTTTTTATCCTTTTTGGTCTACATGTTACCGATATTGACTGTGGTTTTAAATTAATCAACAAAAAGGTTGTTGATACTATTCCCAAGCTAGAAGCCGAAAGGGGAGCTTTTATAAGTAGCGAATTCTTAATAAAATCAAAAAAAGCTGGCTTTAAAATAACTGAAATAGGAGTTCACCATTATCCTCGAGTAGAAGGCAAAGCTACTGGTCGAAACATAAAAGTTATACTTAAAAGTTTTTCCGATCTTTTCCGACTCTGGTTTAAGATTAATTTTCATCGTGCTTAAAAAATTTTTTAAAAAACACTGGCTTTTATTGCTTATACTCTTAATAGCTTCATTTTTTCGTCTCTACAATATATCTGGTTATATGGAATTTTTAGGTGATCAAGGCCGAGATGTTGTTATTATCAAAGACTTTTTAAAAAATGGCAATCTTTTCTTTATTGGGCCTCAAACTAGCATCGGTAATATGTATCTTGGACCATTTTTTTATTATCTAATTTCTCCTTCTCTTTTACTCTCTAATTTTCATCCCGTCGGACCTGCTATTTTTATTGCCATAATCAACATCACCACTGTTGCCTTAATTTTCTTTATCAGCAAAAAGTGGTTTAATTCAAAAACTGCCTATATTGCCGCATTTTTATATGCTATTTCTCCTGTAGTTATTAAGTATTCCAATTTTATTTGGAATCCCAATATTATGCCTATTTTTAGCTTGCTTTTTGTTTATTTCTTTTTTGAAAGTTTTAAAACTAAACAATATAAATTATTGATTTATACCGCTCTTTCCTTTGTTATGGTAATGAATAGTCACTATCTCGGATTAGCTCTTTTACCCTTTGTTGGCATTTTTTGGCTATATAAACTGTTTATTTTTAAACAATCAAAGTCAAAAGAATTTAAGCCATTTTTAATCAACACTGGCTTGGCCATCCTCGTGTTTTTACTATCACTCCTTCCTCAAGTCCTTTTTGACATCAAACACAATGGTCAAAATATTAAATCGCTAATAACTTTTTTTACCTATCGAGAAAGTACAGTCAATATAAAAGCCTATAAAGCCCTTCCTGAACTACCAGGTCTTTTTAATCAAGTAAACACAGATCTTCTTGCTGGCCGAGACAAAACAGTTGGTCTAATTATTAGCATTATTTTTAGTCTTTGTCTTTTACCACTTATTTTAAAATATAAAAAACAAACCCCTACTTTCTGGATTGTTTTTTTCTGGTATCTATCTGGTTTAGTTGCCTTAGCTCTCTATAAACAACACGTTTATGCTCATTATTTTGCCTTTCTTTTCCCTGCAGTTTTTATTTTAATCGCTTTTTTAATCAGTAAATCCAGATTTATTGGTATTCCACTTTTTATCTTAATAACTATTTTTTCTCTTATTAATAATCCTTTCCGCTACCAACCAAATAATCAACTAAAAACCGTCAATCAAATTGCCGATTTAATTATTGCCAACTCTAATCAACAAATTTTTAACTTTTCTCTTCTTGCTAAGCAAAATTATGATCCTCCTTATCGCTATATTTTAAATAATAAACAAGCAAAAATAGTCGATTTACCAGAAAATCATGCCGATCAACTCTTTGTTGTCTGCGAACCTTTTCAAATAGACTGCAATCCTATCAATAATCCGGAATGGTCGGTTGCTGCTTTCGGATGGGCAAAAATTGACCAAGAATGGGAAATTAACGGTATTAAAATATTTAAACTAATTAAAAATCCAGATGCTCCCAAAGACTAAGTTTAATATTTTTTTTAAGTCAAATTTATTTTTTGTAATTTTATTTTTTTGTTTTTCCTTATTTTTTTCATTACTAAAACTTTCCAAAGGCTACACTTTTGAATGGGATCAATCTGATGATGCTAGTAAGGTTTTTTCCATTATTAGTCAAAAAAAACCTCTACTTATAGGCCCTAGAGTCAGTAATGATAATGGTTTTTTTGTTGGACCTTATCATTATTATTATTTACTACCTTTTTACCTATTAACCAAAGGCGATCCTATCGCTGGCGCTTATGCTGTTGTTTTTATTAACATTTTGACCACTATTATTTCGTTTTTTCTTATTCGTAAAATTTCAAATACTAAAATAGCTTTTATTTCTTCTCTTATTATTTCTCTCTCTTTAGGGAAAATTTGTTGGAGTGCCATGTATGCTCCACTTATTGCCATTATTGCTTTTTATATCTGTTATCAAGCTATTAACCATAAATTTTATTTTCCCACAGCTTGTCTTTTTGCTGGCTTTGTTTCCAATCTTCATTTAGTTCCAGCTTCTCTAATCCCAATTATCATTTTTTCTTTTTTCTTATCCAAAAACAAAGCA
>JAQVXB010000043.1:1098-4879 GCA_028709405.1 Candidatus Shapirobacteria bacterium | reverse complement strand
TAATCTTTTCTTCAATAATTATTCCTGTTGTTTCTTCACTGCCATAGCCCAAAACATAATCTTCATTTATATTAACAAAGGGACACCAGCAACTTCGATATTTAACTCTTTAACTAAATCACTAAAAATTTGGGCATTTTCTTGGTTGTAATAAATTTCATATTCACTAACTGTTACTTTATCTTGATATTTTGTTTCAATTTTTTTTAAAAATTCTTTTTCTAGTGCACAATGAGGACAGCCTATACCATAGTAAAACTTCAGTTCAACTGTTTTATCTTCAGCCTTAATAGGACTTAAAAAGATAAAAAATAGAAATCCAGTTATTCCTAAAAAATATAAAAATTTTTTCATGCTATTTATCTTTTAATTTTTCAATAATTTCAATTAATTTTTTTTTATCGATTTCACCATAATCTCTATATATTTCATTGTTTTTTTTATCTAAAAAAATAAAACAAGGATATTCTTTAATTTTGTATTTTTTAACCAGTTCTGTTTCTTCATCGACATCATAGTATTCAGTTTTTAACCAAGGTATTTCTGTTTCGATTTCTTTCCACCTTGGTTTCATAATTAGACAACCAGAACACCAAATTGCACCAAATTTTAGTACTTTCATTTTTATCTTTTAATTATGAATATATATAGATTACATCTAATGGAGTTTTGAAATCAATAAGTTATTATCTCTCTAATTTTGTTTTACAGTTAGGGCAAAACATTTCATAACAAGGGATACCTGTTTGATGTTTTGTTTCATAACCACATTTGGAACAAAAACAGATCCCTTCGGGACCTTTACCTCCTTCTGTTGGATTGTTTTTACCTTTTCTTTGCCAAGAAAAACTTTTTCCAAAATTTGGTTTGAAATAATTAGTCTGAGTGTCATGACTTTGAATTTGAATTACTACATAGGCCAAATTATTTATTTCTTTAGTTAATTTGTTTTTTAAGTTTTCGGAAATTTTAACTGCTTCTTCTACTTTTAATGAATTTGGTAACTCAATTTCTAGTGTTGCGGTAACTACTGAACCTTTTTTTTGAGTTTTTAGATTGTTGAGTTTAATTCTTTCATCATCAATAATTGTTTTAATTTTTGCTTCTATTTTTTCGTCTGCCGCTGCATCAAAAAGAGAATCGGAGGCTTCTTTCCCTAAAGAAAAAGACTCTTTTATAATATAAATTCCAATAATTACTGCTAACAAAGAATCGATGTGATTAAAATATTTATACAAAAATAGACCCAACAAAACCACAATAGAAGTTAGAACATCGGCTTTATCGTGCGTTCCGTCTGATAATAGTGTCAATGAGTTTTCTTTTTTACCATAATAAATTTTAATTTTAGAAGTGGCAAAATTAATTAAAGTCGAAAGAACCATGGCTCCAACTAATAAATAATTGACTTCTACCTTAGTTGGATCTAGATAATTTTTGTAAGCATCATAAATAACTCCAATTCCGGTGGCAAAGAGAATTAGAGTAATGACCATTGCACTTAAAACTTCGTATTTATAATGACCATAAGGATGCTTTTTATCCTCTTTTTTTTGAGAAACTTTAATTCCAGCATAGCCAATTAAAGACGAAAAAATGTCTGTTAAAGAATGAAAACCTTCAGCTAAAACTGATGCTGAAGAGGAAAAATAACCCATTAAAATTTTAGTTGCGGCTAAAATAAAATTAGCTAATACTGAAATAATTGCAATTTTTTCTTTCATATTGTGTATTATATAATGAATATATATTCATTTCAAATGAATTAACATTTTTGTTTATTTTTTTGTGTATCAAGATAAATCTTGGCTATTTTTTTTATATCTAATTCCATTTCCCCAATTTTTTTTGGGTCATATAAAGCCATTGCTGGGTGAAACATGGGAATGTATTTTATTAACTGATCCTTTGTTTTTAATTGATAAATTTGTCCATGAACTTGACTAATTTTTCCAAAATTTTTTAATTTATATTTACTAACTATCCATTCCATAGAAGTTTTCCCTAATGTTACTATAATTCTTGGTTTAATAATTTCTATTTGCCTAATTAAAAAATGGGAATAGGCTTCAATCTCTTCGGTTGTTGGAACTCTATTTCCTGGTGGTCTGTCTTTTACAATATTAGTTATATAAACATCCTCTCTTTTAATTTTAGCCATTAAAAATAACTTATCCAATATTTTCCCGGCGTTTCCTACAAAAGGTTTTGCTGTTTTTGCCTCTTCTTCACCAGGAGCTTCTGCAATAAACATTATTAATGCATAATGATTCCCTTGCCCTATAACAGGAAAATAGTGGTTATCAATTCGATATGAATATAAGGGTAAATTTTTATCATTCAAAACTTCATCTTTAATTTGTTTTAACTTATCATATCTGTCATTTTCCACTCTTTTATTTTAAGTCTTTTTGATGGGTTTTCATTAAACAAAGACCATTTATCACTTCAAAACCGTTTTTTTTTGCCAGTTTTTCTGCTTCTAGGTTTAGAATACCTTCCTGAAACCAAATTATTGGTTTTTGTTTAGACTTAATTATTTCTTCAACAATTAGTAAAACTTGGTCTGATTTACGAAAAATATCAACGATATCAATTTTAATGTCTTTAGGAATATCACTAAAACTTGGGTAAGATTTAAGACCAAAAACAAAGTTGATGGTTGGATTTACTGGAATAATATTAAAACCTTGAGAAATTAAATATTCAGCTACTTGATAGCTAGGACGATTGGGTTTATCTGAAAGTCCAATAATGGCAATATTTTTTGACTTTTTTAAAATATTTTCAACAGAAATCATATTAATTAATTAATTTCGCCTTATAAAGGCTATTTTTTACGACACCAAATTTATTAAAAGATTTTTTTATTGAAAAAAATAAAGTAAGTAGGGCACTTAAAGATCCAGAAGTAAAAATTGCTATCATAATTGCTATTTGATAACGAATGGCTGTATTAGGAGAAGCTCCTCCAATTATTTGACCTGACATCATTCCTGGCAAAGTGACAATCCCCATTGTAGCGGTTTTGGCCAACATTGGAAGAAAAGTTAATTGAAAACTATGACGAATAAACGGGACTAAGGTCTCATTTAAACTTGCCCCCATGGCCAAACGATAGAAAAATAACTTTTCTTGAAGCTTTAATTCTTTGTAAAAGGAATTAACAGCAACAATATTTAACGATAAAATGTTTCCTAAAATCATTCCTCCTAGAGCTATTAAATATCTAGCATCAAAAAGAAAATCTAAACGAAGAATAAAAAAATTAAAGTAAAATAAAATCAACAAGGTTGGAAATAAAAAACCTAATAAAACTGGTAAAAAGGCAATTTTTATTTTTATTTTAATTTTGTTTAAGGTTGAAAAGACGGCAGTAAAAATCATAAAAGCCAACCAAAGTAAATTTAACCAAATCAAATTTTTTTCAAAAATATATTCTAAAAAAAATCCTACTAAAAATAACTGTATAGACATCATCAAAACAGAAGTAACTATTTGATGACTAATTTTTAAATTAAAGTGTTTATTAATCCAAAGCGGAACTAAAATTAGTAAAAAAGCGAAAATTAAACCGATGTAAGTAATATCTACTGTTTTCATGCTTCTTTTTTAAGAGTTAAAAGTTTGACGTCTTTTTGTTTTTGCCATTCTTGACCGTGACTAATCATAATGACTGTTTGATCCTTAAGACTTAAAATTTTGTTAATTACTTTGCTACCTAAATTAGAATCCAAAGCTGAACTTATCTCGTCTAATAATAGAATTGGGCGTTTTAATA
>JAQVXB010000043.1:0-1088 GCA_028709405.1 Candidatus Shapirobacteria bacterium | reverse complement strand
CCTCCCGATAGTTGGTTAATATCTTGATTTAAAATGGTGGTTTCTAAATCGAAATCTTGGAATAATTTTTGGATACTACTACTATCCAAAAAGATTTTTTGGTTGACTTTAAAAGAAAATAATTCTTGAAGAATATCTATTACTTTTCCTGAACCCAAAGAAACGTCTTGGTCAACATAGGCAATTTGAGAACGGAAAGAAAAAATATTGTTGTTGGTTATTTCTTTATTTTTTATAAAAATTTTACCCTTTTGTGGTTGTTTTAAACCTAAAATGAGGTGAAATAAAGTACTTTTCCCTATCCCAGAAGGGCCAATAATGACAATTTTATCTTTTGGATAAATCTTATAATTAAAATCTTTGAGAATTATTTTATCCCCAAAATTTAGAAAAATATTTTTAAATTCAATTAAAGGATTATTTTTCAATAATTTCCTCCTCTACTTCTTTGGCACCTTCATCATAGTATTTTTGTTCTTCGGGATCAAGTTCTTTTAATAATCTTAAGAATTCACCAGCGTGAACTTTTTCTTCATTAGCAATGTCTGTTAGGACGTCTTGAGCAAGTTTATTATCAGTTGATTCGGCTAATTGAATGTAAAGCTGAACTGCTTCATATTCAGCAGCGATCATAAACCTAATTGCACGAATGAGTTCTGAATGGGTAATTTTTTTATCTTTAGCTAACCCTGAAAAAGGTGATCCAAATTCTGGCATTTTTAGTATTAATTAAACAATTAATATAGATTAATTATACTACTTTACTAATTTTCTCAGTTAGTGAAAACACCAATAATCAATTTGACCAAAATCATAAAAACCCAAATAATAGGATGACGATTAAGATAATTTGCTGTGTTTTTTTAGCTAACAAGACAAAATATATTAATTGCAAAAATCAGAGAATTAATTGCAATAAAAATCAAATAGGCATGTAATTCTGAAGCTTTAATGAAAAACTGCGGAGCATGGGGGTCTGGAACCTTTCTGTCCCTATAACACTATCCCCAACCTCTGTCTTATTTTACCAGTCTTTTGTAGCTAAATGAGACAAATGAGACGGTATAAAAAAGAGAAAATGATAAAAT
>JAQVXB010000042.1 GCA_028709405.1 Candidatus Shapirobacteria bacterium | reverse complement strand
GAATGACGATCCAAATATTTTTGGCGTAGCCAGCTAAGGCTTCATCAATAGAATTGTCGATAATTTCGGTTAGACAGTGGTGTAATCCACGAGTATCAGTGGAACCAATGTACATGGCTGGTCTTTTTCTGACGGGTTCTAAACCTTCTAAGACAACTATCTGTTCTCCGGTATAATCTTGTTTTAACTTAGACATGAATTCATTCTAACAGAGCAAAATTAGCTTTACAATAAGCAAATTATTCGTATCTTTAGGATAAATTTTATTGTGAAAATTATTAAAAACAATATAAAAATAATGCCTTATTTTAGGTGTTTTTATGTGTTAATTTAGATACAACATCAAAACCGACAACAGAAGTAGCAACTAAAACGTTTAAAGATATATTTATCCCAAACATAGGTATTTCTACAACTTTATCAACTAAATTTAAAACATCTTTGGAGACACCATAACTTTCACTACCAGCAATTATGGCAACAGGAAAATTATATTTGGCTTCTAGATAATTGATACTGTCGTTAGTTTGTTCACAAGCGATTATTTGGTAGCCATCTTTTTTAAGTTGGTTTATGCATTTTTTGGTGTTTTCACATTGCTCCCAAGGAACCCATTTCCAGGTACCAATAGAAGCTCGGTGGATCTTGATATTGGGAGGAGTGACAACTGATCCGCAAAGATAAATCTTTTCAACGGCTAGAGCATCAGCTAATCTAAAAAAAGATCCGATATTGTAAGTATCTAGAACATTATCTAAAACTAAAACAATAGGATTGCGTTTTATTTGTTTTTGTAATTGTTTTGATTCTTTTGTTTTAGATTTTCTGATTTGATGAGAATTTAATTTCATAAGTTGATTTTATGGCTAAATTATAACAAAAAACCCCCCAATTTCTTGGAGGGTTTTAAAATCTATGGTGAAGTTATTAACAACCACCAGTAGCATCAGCTGGTTGACCAGCTTCAGCAGCGGGGTCGATTAAATTAGTCTTACATTCTTTTGGAGCTTTTTTGAAGGCACTACACACAGCTTCTTTGATAACATCTGGAGTCCTGGTTTGATTTAAACTAAACACTTTGTCACCAATTTTAATATTTTGATCAGTGGCATCAGTTGCTATTTCTGGAGGGAATTGTTGATCCCCCATTATTAGAGTTGGTGATCCTTGAATTTTATATTTAATGGTATCGGCAATTTCTTTTTCAATTAAAGCGACAGCATCATTGTTGAAACAATCTTTAATTTTATTGGTGTCGAAGCCAGCTTTTTGAGCTTGGTCTTCCCAACAAGTATCGGCGTTGTTTTGGTCACAATTGTCGTTGACATTTTTGACAAAATCCCACCAATTTTTTTTGTCTTCAGCTAAATTGTAGGCACAAATCTCTCTAACATCTTGATTTGCTTCAACTCGACCATGGAGAGATGAATAAAGATTATCTCCTATTTTAAGGTATTTGCTTTCATCGTTGCAGTTTTTGACCATGACAGCAATTTGCTGTTGACAATCAGCCACATTTTTAAGTTGTCCACCACTGTTTTCAACGTAGGTTTGGCATTGAGCTGGGTCTGGATTATTTAATTTACAATAATTAGCTAAATCACCGTCAATTTTTTCAAAGATATAACGTGGTCTGATCTCAACTTTGTCACCAAGAAGGTCAAAGACTGGTCTAAGTGTGGTTTCCATTTGATTACCATAGGGACAAAAACTCATGACGTAAAAATCTAATTGAGGTTTATCTACTTTGGTAGCAGCAAAAACGTTTTTAGAGGTTAAATTAGAAGTACTGACTCCTCCGTTTTTAATTTTTATCCAAGCGGCGCCAGCAAAAAATGAGGAAGCGGCTAATAATAGAGAAAAAACAATAGTTCCTGCTAGAGGAATTTTTACATAAGTATTATTTTTTTCTGATTTAATTTCTTTTTTGATCATGTTTATTTTAATTATTAATTCTCGTCGATAGTAATAGCACCAACAGGACAGGCTTCAATAGCTGATTTAACAGCATCGGTAATTTCTGTTGGCTGTTTTTTAATTTTAGCTTTGTAAATAGTGGTATCCATTTCAAAGGTTTCTGGATCCATTAAAGGACAGGTATTACAACCAATGCATTTGTTTTGATCTAGAGAAATTTTAGTCATATGTATTAAAATAACAGATTAAGAGAAATATTTCTATGGTTTAGTGAAAGTCTGGTCGAGATCGGTGAATAATATCTTTATTGTTAATTAAAAATTCTCCTGCTTTAATAATTGCTTTTAAAAGTAAATCGATTCTGTCTTCGGCTTCGTTTCGAGATAAATTTTGTGACACATTAGGAAAATAATGAAATATTTCGTTTCTACCAAATTTCCAGGCATCCCAGAGATTTTCGGCTAATTCTTCACCGTTTTCATGAATATCGGCTAATTTTTGAAAAACGGAAAATCTTTTGTATCTAAGAGAGGGATTTAAGGTTTTACCAACTCTAAAACGATCGCTTTCATAATCAGTTATAGAAATAATGCCGATTTTAAGGAAAAAATCTTTTAAAAAGCCTTCATAAGCTTTGGCAATTGGAGCAACAAAAAAAGCATAGTCATGGATATGGTCTTCTATTTTCATCTTTTGAAGTATAGTTTCAACGTCATCTAAAAGATTTTGTTGCTGCGGATTTAGGAACTTTTTGGCATCGTCAAAAAGTTGAATTGATGACATAATCATGTTTTAGATTTTACAAGAAGAAAGAGAAAAATAAAGAATAAAACAACAAAGACCATAAGATAATTTTTAAGGAATCTGATTGGTAATTGTTCCTCTTCTCTAGCAAAGAGCCAATCTTGAAGAAATTTAGGATTGTTTAAATAATCTTTTATTTCGTCAATCAAAAGATGAAGATTTATAGATAAAAGAAATGACAAGGCAAGAGTGTTTGAATAAGAAATAAAAATAAAAAAGGAAATTAAATTAAGGCCGATTTGAAAAAAATAGTGATGAAAAATCAAATTATTATGGCTACGTCTGGCGGCTTTAATTAATTTATAAACTGATTTAAAATCTTTATTTTCAATTGTAGTTTTGACGATTCGGCTTTCGTCGGTGTTTGGTTTGCGGTAAAGCCAATAAATAAGATGGTCAAGATCGAGGAAAAATGTTCCTAAAAGTAACCCGATGAGAAGATAAATAATTTCAATATTAGAGACATTAAATACTACCCAAAAAAGGGAGACAATAAAGAAGACAGCAACTGTTGGTAGTAGATGAAAAACTAAATCTCGTTTCACTATTTAATGATAGCAGATTAACGAATAGCCTGTTTTTGGCGGAAAAAACTTTTATAATCTTTAGCTCTTTTAAGTTGCTCTCGAAGTTGATTAAATTGGATGAGTTGTTCTGGTGTGACTGAATTTGGGCTTATTTTTATTTTATTATAGATTTTGTCATAGAGAGATTGAATATGCCTTAAATTGTCACTAAACATGTGATAGCTTGATTCGATTTCGTTTTGTCCGGGGATTAACCCCCCTTTCTGTCGAAGTGGAGAGACTTCTAATACGGATAATTGAGTGACAATTGAATCGGTTAACCGTTCGATGTTTTCTGTTAACGGCGAGGAATCAATATTGTAATTTTTTAAATCGAGGATAGGTCTTTTTTCACGAGTAGTTTTTTTCTGATGATCAAAAGTAAAGTTTTCTGAAGAAGGAATATTTTCATTTACATTGTTTATTTTTTGAGCGAGTAAAATGAAGGAATTTTTAAAACGATTTTGAAAACGTTTGGCAGATTCAGTATCAATTTCTTGCGAGATTGCTTTAAACATTTGTTGGTTTGAAGTTAATATCTCGCCGTGTTGAGTTATTAGCTCGTAACCTAATTGTTCTACTCCTGATAAAAATGATTGAGAAAATGGTTGACGACAAACTATATTTAAAAGGCCGCCATTTTTGGTGATGCGGTTAGATTCAATTAAAGTACGAAGAATTTCATCTGATTTTAGATGATGAAATACAAAAGTGCTTTGAGCCATATCGACTGATTGATCCTCTAAATCGATTTTTTGGGAAATGTCACATACTTTTTTGTTTGGGTTAGAGCCATAGGACATCATTTCTGGATTTTTGTCGATATCTATAATCGATGGTTTTTCGTAGCCAAAACTTTCGATGGTTGGCGAAAGTTCTTCATAGGCGGAATAGGCGGTTGAAGGTCCGGCACCAAGGTCAGCAATTACTTTGGGAAAATCTAGATGATTTTGAGAAAATAGATTTAGTAGATAACCAATTTCTCCTCGATGGACGACATAAGTTGCCAACTGGCTGATATGTTCAGCATAATATTTGGCATCCCACTCCCCTCTCCCAACCATAAGTCTTATCACTTGAGATGGGGTTAATTCGTGTTTAAATGGTAGATTTGAGTTTTCGTTTCCATTATTACCATTGTTTTCTTGATTATTTTCGGAAGTGGTTTCAATAGTTTTAATTTCAAAACCGTTGACAAGCCAATTGTCTTTTTGGGAAAAATCGATTGGGTTGGAAGGAAGAATAATGGGATTAATTTCTGGAATATTTTCGGTGGTTGTTTCATTTTTAATTGTTGGTGGTGAAGTTTGGTCGATTTGCGTTGAAGGAATGATTTCTGGGGTTTCTGGTTGTTTAGCAATATCTTCGTGAAATATTAGTTGTCTGGCTTGTTTTTTAAATTCTTCGGCTTCTGTTTTATCTATGTTTTTTGTTTTTCTGTCAAGCCATTCAGAAACGGCGTAGTAAAACTTACGGTCTTCTAATGGAAGTTCGGAAAATTTATACTTTTCAAAATTTTTCTTGTGATTTTCAATAAAATATTTTTGCCAATCTTGTGGCGTATCAAGATTGGTCCAATATACTCGTTCTTGTGGAAAAACTATTTTCATAAATTCTTCTGGCAAAATA
>JAQVXB010000041.1 GCA_028709405.1 Candidatus Shapirobacteria bacterium | reverse complement strand
ATTGGGTTCCTGAGGAAACTTTAACTTTATTGTCCGGTAAAATTTCAATCTCGTTGGAGTTGTTTTTGATAACAAGGCCACGGATACCAGAGTCAGAAATTAAAACATTAGAGCCGTTGCCGAGAACAGTGATAGGTAAATTGTTTTTTTGACCGTATTTTATAGCTTCAATAAATTCTGATGAATTTTTGGTGTGAATAAAAAAATCGGCTGGACCGCCGATTTTGACGGTGGTGTAAGGGGCAAGAGGAATGTTTTGTTGGATATCCATAAGAGGATTATATCGTTTTTAATTTTCAAAACAATTTTGCAGTGCTCGCTACCTTCGGGCTGTCCGCTTCGCGTCACGCGTTCGCTGTGCGCTTAAAATTATTTTGAAAATTAATTTTGAAGCTAAGATATGGCTTATAAAATAAATATTTTGGAATAATAAAATAATATGGGTTGTTGATGTGGAAAAGTGGGTAAATTTAATTATAACCTATAATTTTATTAAGCTTAATTTTAAACTTTCGACATGAATTTTTTATGTCTGGTGAAATGCGTAGCGTTCAAGGACACAAAAAATTATGTCTTCAAGTTTTTTGTTGTTATTATTGGTTATGATATTAGGAATAGATCCAGGCTTGGCTAACACCGGATGGGCGGTTTTAAGCGATGAAAAAACTTTAGTGGAGTGTGGATGCCTTAAAACAAAAATTAGTGACAGTTCGGCATTGAGACTGGATCAAATATATTGTGAATTGGAGGGGTTGATTAAAAAATACAAAGTTGAAGCTGTTGCTATTGAAACCTTATTTTTTGCTAAAAATGCCAAATCGGCAATTAAAGTAGCCGAAGCAATTGGAGCAATTAAAATTTGTGGGCAAAAAAATAAAATTGAGGTGGTGGGTTTTACACCACTTCAGGTAAAAATGGCTTTGGTAGGTTATGGAAGGGCAGAAAAAGAACAAGTAGAGATAATGGTCCGTAATTTTTTAGGTTTAGAAAAAAATATTAGTCCTTCTCATGCCTCGGATGCAGTGGCGGTGGCATTGACATATCTGTTTACTAATAAAAATTTAGCTGGTTTGATGTAGTTTATGGGGTATTAGATAGTCTTTGGGTTTTGTTTGGTTTAGTGTAAAATCAACTTATGATTTCCAGTCTAAAAGGAGAAATTTTGGTAATTGGTAATAATTTTGTCGAAGTTGAAGTGCAAGGTGTGGGTTATTTGGTTTGGTGTGGATTAAATTTCTTAAAAAGAAGAATGGTGGGAGAAAACTTAAGAATTTATACCTATCAGGCAGTGTCGGAAAATGATATTTCTTTATTTGGTTTTGAAACAAATGATGAGGTTAATTTGTTTAAAATGTTGATTTCAGTTTCGGGAGTAGGGCCAAAAAGTGGGGCTCAGATAATGGGACAGACTAGTAGTGAGGAAATTGTTAAAGCAATAGGTGATGCTGATGTAGTTTTTTTTGAAAAAATAAAGGGAATTGGTAAGAAAACAGCCCAGAGAATTATTATTGATTTGAAATCCAAAATTGGAGGATTAGGGGAATTGGATTTATCCAAAGAAGATAGAATAGAAGACGATTTAACTTTGAGTTTGAAACAATTAGGTTTTGATCGAAAAGAAATTGAAAAAGTAGTGGCCAAACTGCCAAAAGAATTAATTGTCATTGAAGAAAAATTAGAATGGTGTTTAAGCAAAATATGACGGATAAAAATTTAAATCCCAATCCAGAAACTAATGAAAAGATAGTGGAGAAAAGTTTACGACCTCAAAAACTAAATGAATTTATTGGTCAAGAAAAATTAAAAGAACAATTACATATATTTTTGGAAGCAGCTAAAAATAGAGGGGAAGCTTTAGACCATATTTTATTTTATGGTCCACCTGGTTTAGGAAAAACAACTTTGGCTTTTTTGATGGCCAGAGAAATGGGCAGTAATATTAAAATGACATCGGGACCAGCATTGACCAGAGCTGGTGATTTAGCTTCGATTTTAACTGGATTAAAGAAGGGAGATTTTTTGTTTATTGATGAAATCCATCGATTAAATAAATTAGTGGAAGAAATGCTTTACAGTGCGATGGAAGATTTTGCTTTGGATATAGTTTTGGGTAAAGGGCCATCAGCAAAGACGGTTAGACTTAATTTGCAAAAATTTACCTTAGTTGGGGCAACAACTAGAATTGGATTAATTTCTGGGCCAATGAGAGATCGATTTGGTTATGTTCAACAATTAGATTTTTATGATGATATCGATTTAAAAGAAATTATTGAGAGAACAGGGGAAGTTTTAAAAGTAAAAATAGAACCAGAGGCGGCCAAATCGATTGCCAAAAGAGCTAGAGGAACTCCAAGAATTGCCAATAGATTATTGCGACGAGTTCGCGATTACGCTCAAGTTAAAAACGATGGGTTAATTACTTTAAATGAAGTAGAGAAAGCTTTGAAAATGTTGGGAGTGGATGAAGATGGATTGTCGGCTGCTGACCGAAAATATTTAGAAGTGATTAGAATTCAGTATAATGGAGGTCCAGTGGGAGTGGAAAATATGGCGGCGGCATTGACCGAGGATGTGGGGACAATTACGGAAGTTTATGAACCGTTTTTAATGAAAAAAGGATTGATTAAAAGAACACCAAAAGGCAGAATTTTGATATGAAAGAAGGAAATAATATTGTTAGGATTGAAGACTTTAAACAAAGAAGAAAAGAAAAATTTTGTGCCGAGATGTTCGAGGCTATTGAAAAGTTAGATAAGATTGGATATTGGCAAGATTCTAGTATAGATGAATGTAAAAAAAGAACAGGGAATATTATAGATATTGAAGAGGGCAGGAAATAAGATAAAACTTATTCGGTTTGAATTCCAAGTAACCAAAGTACAGCTTCTTTTCGATAGCGGCGATCACCACGGGCATTAATGCGGATGGCGGGCAATTTACCTCGCTTACCCCATCTTTTGATGGTTAATTTACTAACACGAAGTAAATCGGCGACTTCAGCGACGGTTAGAAGGTCAGGAAGATTGTCGATGGAGACTCCGTTGATTTTTTTGGGGGTGGATGATTGTTTCACAAGTTTGTCTTGTGATTCTGTTTGATAGTCCATTAGTTGGGTCCTTTTGTATCGAAATAATTATTAACTATATTCAGTAAAACATATTGGATATTAGTGTGTCAAGAATCAAAATCTACCCCTAACCCCTCCTTTGACGAAAGGAGGGGAAAAGATAGGATAAGTCTCCCTTTTGTCAAAGGGAGAAGCGGCGAAGCCGAGAAGGATTTGATAGAATTGTTTATGGAATATAAAATTGGATTTTTTGGAGTGAAAAGTTGGGAGAGAGAAATAATTGAAAAGGAAATTATTAAACTTGATAGTTTTGGAATCGGAATTTTTGAAGATGAGGTTCAAGATAATTTGGAATTAGCTGCTAAATATAATATTATTTCACCTTTTGTTTATTCAAAAATAGATAAGAAGGTTTTAGATAAATTACCGAATTTAAAGATGGTGGCAACTCGATCAACAGGAATTGATCACATAGATGGGGAAGAATGTAAGAAGAGGAAAATAACAGTCACTAATGTGCCGGTTTATGGATCGTCAACAGTGGCCGAATATGCAATGGCGTTGATGTTGGCAATTACTAAAAAAATAGTTGAAGCACACCAATCAGTAGAAGATGGAGAATTTAATCCAGAAGGTTTGACAGGAATTGATTTAAATGGAAAAACATTGGGAGTGATAGGTGTTGGAAACATAGGTCAAAATGTGGTTAAGATCGCTAGAGCCTTTGGAATGAAAGTTTTAGGAGTGGATGCAAGACTAACACCTGAAGTGGCTAAAAAAATTGGTTGTAAGATTGTGGATTTAGAAAATTGTTTGAAAGAGGCGGATATTATTACTTTGCATGTACCATCATTGCCAGAAACTTTTCATTTGATTAATAAAAAGAATATTAAATTGATGAAAAAGGGAAGTTATTTAGTGAATACTTCGAGGGGTCCAGTAATCGAAACAGAAGCGATTGTGTGGGCTTTAAATAATAAGGTTTTGGCAGGGGCGGCTTTGGATGTAACGGAAGAGGAAAATTTATTAGAGAGTATGAGTGTGGTGATGAGCAAAAAAATTACTAAAGATGATTTACAAGAAGTATTAAGTTTTCATATGCTTCGTGATAGAGACGATGTAATTTTTACACCTCATAATGCTTTTAATACTAAAGAGGCAATTGGGAGAATTGTAGCAACGACAGTGGAGAATATTAAAAATTTTATGAATCAGAAATAAAAATAGCCCCGGATGTAAATTATTCAATTAAGAATAAAAAACAGCCAGGGCTGGAACTTTGAGAATTTTTTGATTCTTTGGGTTTGAAAGGAGTTTAGATAGGTAGTCTCCGCGATTTGGAGACAATCTGTTCTTCTCCTGGGAGGAGGTAGGAAAAAATTATAGCTTCGACAGTTTTGTTGTCAAAAGGAATTTTTTTCTTGGCTAAGAGAAAGGCCAGGAAATTGTTGAAATCGAGATTGATGGTGTTATCGGGATCGTCAAGATTGTGGTTGATTCGACGATAGTCATCTGGAAAAATGATTTTAGCTGAAGAATCATTTTTTATCTTGATATCAACCCCGAGGAATTGGCAGTCATTCTCGATAAAGAATACAGTTTCTTTGTTGTAGTCACTGTAAGTGACGGTTAATTGGAAAGGCATGATAGTAACCTCCTTCATTTTTTCAAAGTTCGGACCCTTTTTGGGTAGTTCTGTTTTAGAACTGGAGTATTATAACACTTATAGGATAGTTTTGCAAGCTAAAAGCCATTTGGAGAAGAGGAGAAAATAGGCTATAATGGGGGCAAGTTAAAAGTTAATTAACAGAAGATGAAAATTGTAATTATTTGTGGAGGAATAGGTTCAAAAATGTGGCCAATGAGTCGAAGCACGATGCCTAAACATTTTTTG
>JAQVXB010000040.1 GCA_028709405.1 Candidatus Shapirobacteria bacterium | reverse complement strand
ATAAATTTATCCTGGGTTAATTATTCCCTGTACTAAAAATCAAAGTAATAAGGACAAATATGGTAGACAAAAAGAAAGTCATAACAAAAACCGTCAACCGAAGCGGAAAATCTTTGGTTAAAAAAGCGTTGGTAGTTAAGAACAAAACTCGAAGTAACATTACTTCTGAAAACATCAAGAAGATGAATGAGAAGGTAATGGCGGAAAAAGAAGCATTGGCAAAAAAGAAAAATGAAGTAAATGAGACCGTTGACGCTAAAGTTGCGGCGGCCAAGGAAGATAAAAAATATAAATTAACAATTAGACTTAAGGATTTACTAGCAGCTGGAAGTCATTTGGGGCACAAAATTTCTAAGACTCATCCAAAAGCGTTGGAAAACATCTATACCCAAAAAGATGGTGTTCAAGTTTTTGATTTAGTAAAAACTCTTGAATCTTTAGATAAGGCTTGCAATTTTATTTACAATGCTAAAAGGAATGGTAAACAAATAGTTTTACTTGGAACTAAAAGACAGGCTAGGGAAGTGGTTAGACGGGTAGCAACAGAATCTGGTGTTCCTTATGTTACTGATAGATGGCTTGGTGGAACTATTTCTAATTGGGAACAAATTAAAAAGAATATTAAAAAATTAACTGATCTTAGAGAAGGTTTAGAAAAGGGTAAATTTGCTGAAGCAACCAAAAAAGAATTGTCACAGATGAATAAAGAAATTGCTAGATTGGAAAAAATTGTTGGAGGATTAGTAAACGTTGATAAATTTTTTGATATCTTGTTTGTAGTTGATGCTGGTTTTGAAAAAACTGCTATTAAAGAAGCTAATATTAGAAATGTTAAAACAGTAGGTTTGGTTGATAGTGATACTAATCCTTTTAAGATTAATTTTGCTATTCCAGCTAATGATGACAGTGTTAAAAGTGTTACTTTAATTGTCGAAGAAATTGGAAAAGCAATTAAAGCGGCAGGAGTTAAATAAGTTTGTCAAGTTATAAAGTTTAAAGTTAAAAGTATGGATAATAAAAAAATAATTGAATTAGTTAAAAAAATTCGAGCTGAAATGGGCTTGGGGATTATGGAAATTAAATCAGCTTTGGAAGAAGCCAATGGTGATGAAACGAAAGCTAAACAAATTTTAAAGGAAAAAGGTTTTAAAAAAGCTGAATCTAAGGCAGAAAGAGAAACTCATCAGGGTAGAGTAGCTACTTATACTCACTCAACCGGTAAAATTGGAGTGATGGTGGAACTTTTATGTGAAACTGATTTTGTGGCAAAACATGAGGATTTTTTGGCTTTAACTAAAGATCTTTGTTTGCAGGTGGCAGCAATGAATCCAGAGACAGTTGAGGATTTGATGAAACAAGAATTTATTAAGGATCCAAGCAAAACTATTGATGAAATGGTGAAAGCCTTGATTTCAAAGTTTGGTGAAAATATGAAAATCAATCGCTTTGCTAGATTTGAAATATAAAAAATCCCTCTAAAGATCTCCCTTTGACAAGGGAGATTTGAATGAATTTTATTTAACCCTCTGAGAAATCGGAGGGTTTTTGTTGACAAGTATTTTTAAAAAGTTTAAGCTGTTTTTAGAAATTAATTATTTTTTTAATAAAAATGGGTAAAAAATCGATAAAAGGGTTTAGAAGGGTTAGTTGGTTTAGAGTCTTAATTACTGTTTTAATTTTGACCATCGGCTTGGTTTTTGGGGTAAAATTAGTTCAACAAAGTCAAGAAAACAGAAGTAGTGCGGCAGGAACGGCAACAGTAGCAACTGGTTATGTGCGTTGGTATGGACCTTCAAATACAAGTAACTGTAAGAATGTCAGTGGAACTTGTGCATATTTTAATGCACCATACAGTGCTGGTACTGCTTGTGTCGTTAATGGAGTTAGTGGATTTATTAAAACTGGTTTGTGTGGTGGAGGTAGTTCAACTTTGTGTTGTTCCACTAGAAAATCTTGTTATATAAATGGTAATACCTATCCAGATGGTACAACTTTTTGTAATGGAAGAGATAGAGTTTATGTGTGTGAAGATGGGAGACAGATTTATAGAGGATTGGATTGTACTTCTACTAAAAGAGTTTGCAATCAAGGAAGATGTGTTACGGGGACTGATTATGGTGCGGAAAAATGTGTAGCTAAAAAAGGAGTTTGTCAAACAACTAGTTCAGGGACTTTACCGGTGGCTGGTAGTAATTGTACTGTAAATGGAAAGGCTGGACGTTATTCGATTGGTTTGTGTGGTGGTCAATATGCAACCAATTTTATGTGTTGTATACCTAAATAATGATTAGTTAATAGTGATTAGTAGTTAGAGATCGGGTATAATTGATTATGATAAATTTTTCTGATGTAAAAACTCGAATGGATAAAATCGTGGCTTTATTTGTTAACGATATTGCTTCGATTAGAACTGGTAGAGCAACTCCGGGTTTGATTGAAAATGTGGTAGTGACGGTTTATGGAGCTCAAAAAATGAAATTGATTGAGCTGGGATCAATTGGGGTTCCAGATGTTAGAAGTTTGACTTTTGAAGCTTGGGATAAGGCTTTGACGAGAGAAATTGCCAATGGAATTGCGGCAGCAAACATTGGAATGACGCCAGCGGTTGATGGAAATATAATCAGAATGAGTTTACCAATGTTGACAGTAGAACAAAGAGAAGATTATATAAAATTGTTGGGAAGAAAATTGGAAGGGGCTAGGGTGATGATTAGAGATGCTAGAGCCGATTTTAGATCGGACTTACAAAGAGCTAAACAGGAAAAAACAGTTTCTGAAGATGAATTTAAGAGAGATGAAACTGAATTGCAAAAGACGACAGATCTTTATATTGGGAAATTAGAAGAAATGGCTAAGAAAAAAGAAATAGAAATTAGGGGTTAAAAATAAAATTCTCGTAACAAATTTTTTATGTCTGGTGAATGTGTGTAGCACGTTCAAGGACACAAAAAATTATTACTTCAAATTTTTATTTTTCTTTTGTTAAAATCAAGAATGGATTTGATAATTTTTATAGTAGCTTTGTCAATATTAGTTTTAGTTCATGAGTTTGGTCATTTTTTTGCAGCCAGAAGAACAGGGGTGAGAGTAGAGGAATTTGGTTTGGGTTTACCACCAAGAATGTTTGGGAAAAAAATTGGCGATACTATATATAGTATTAATTGGTTGCCGATTGGTGGTTTTTGTAAATTATATGGTGAAGATGGAGATGGTAAAGGGGGAATTGCTTTTAATAATAAAAACCCATGGCAAAAATTATTAATAGTATTAGGTGGAGTGTTGATGAATTTGGTTTTGGCAATTGTGATTTTTAGTGTAGTTTATTCAATTTTAGGGGTTCCAAAAGAAACCGACAAGGTTAGAATTATTGGGATTTCTAAAGATTCGCCGGCAGAAAAAAATGGGTTAAAAGAAGAAGACATAATTTTGAAAGTAGCGGAAAAAGAAATTAAAAAGCCAAGTGAGTTGACAGATGAAGTGGCAAAATATAAGGGAAAAAATGTCAAATTACTAATTTCCAATGACCAAATAATAAATAAAGAAATAAATGTTGAAGTAAGAGAAAATCCACCAGAAGGTGAGGGGGCAATAGGAATTGCAATTTCTAATACAGAGATGGTAAAAGTTCCATGGTATAGATTTTATGAAGGGATAGGGGCTGGTTTTAAAGAGGCATATTTTTGGGGAGAAATTATAACTAATGGTGTATTTAAAATGATAGGTGGTTTATTTATGGGACAGGTGCCAAAGGATGTTTCTGGTCCAATTGGAATGTATGAAGCAACAAGTTCAATTAATAAAAACCAAGGATTATTGGCGGTAGTTCATTTTTTTGGGATTGTGTCGGTTAATTTGGCGGTGGTTAATATTTTGCCTTTTCCGGCTTTAGATGGTGGTAGGATTCTTTTTGTACTTTATGAGATGATTTTTAAGAAAAAAGCCAATCAAAAATTCGAAATTATTGTAAATAACGTGGGAATGATGTTACTTTTGGGATTGATTTTGCTGATTACTATTGGTGACATTAGTAGGGTTTTGAAAAAGTGATCTGTTGACAGGGATTTTTAAAAGTGTTTTACTTTTCTATAAGATATTTTATAAAAAATGAAGCAAAATAAAGGAATTTCTCAAATAGCAGTAATGGTTATAATGTTAGTTTTGGCAATAGCCCTTCCAATAACGACAAAATTGGTCCAGAAAAGCCAGGAAAATAGAAGCAAGGCGGCTGGTGGATTGGGTTATGCTGAGGTTTGTAAATTAGATTCTGATTGTAAGCCACCAACTGGTCAAACTTCTGGTTTTTGTACAAATACAACACAACATACTACTAACTGGCCGTCTTTTAGTAAAGGTGATGCTCCACCTGTTTGTTCATATGGATGGGGAAATAAAGATGAACAAAGACGTAATGAGGCTTGTTTTTTAGTTGGGGGGAGTTGCAGTGAACCTTATTCAGCTTCTTGGGGAAATAATTGTAAAACAGATAAGGGTGTTGATGGTGTAGTAGTTTGGAATTTATGTTTGGCTAATCCGTATCTTGGCACAGCAAGATGTTGTGTTCCAGATACTGTCTATGCTCAGTTAGGGGATGCTAATAAAACAACGGTTACTTCGAAACCGTCCGATCTTTTAGCTTGTAAAAAGGGAAGTGTAGTCTGGGTTGATGGACAAGCAACTGATGGAATATATAATTGGAAATGTGTTGGCTATGAAGGTAAGGTGAGTGTTGAAGGTAGTGCAAATAAAACAGCTTGTGTACCTAATACTAAAGAGTGTTTAGATGCTGATACAGCTAGGGTTTGTAAATCTGATGGTAGTGGTTGGATAAATAGTGAGTGTGGAACAGCGGGTTGTAATTCAACTACTAAAATTTGTAATACAGTAGCTCCGACCGCAACTCCAACGATTAAACCAACAGCAACTCCAACGATTAAACCGACCGCAACCCCAACGATTAAACCAACAGGAAGAATAACTCCGACACCAACACCAACTTTAACACCAACACCGGTTTTGGTTTGT
>JAQVXB010000039.1 GCA_028709405.1 Candidatus Shapirobacteria bacterium | reverse complement strand
ATACAGGTCCATAAACATATTTAATTGCTATTCCAAAAATTTTATAATATGAATAGTCTACCCACAAAGTGAATGGAAGCCACAACTCTTTTCCTGCAACCGTAATTGGAGAATTAGTATAAGGATTTAAATGAAAAAAAGTAACCATTTTTCCGGCAAACAAATAACTGAATATGTCACTTGATAAAAAGGTATAAGATAAACTGGCAATTGTACTGGTAATTAAGGCAATGAATAATAGTTTTTTAATGCTAAATTTGTTTAAAAATTTTGAATTTAGAAAAAATATTTGAATTAAAGTTAATAATATAATTGCGATTATAAAAAAGTAAGTAATAGGAATCCTTTGTTGATCTCCGTAAGTTGTATATTTAGTTAATTCCATTACCCAAGGTTTTGATGGGGCTAACAAAACTAAAATTCCAAAATGTGTCCAAAAATAAGAAATAAAAAATAGTGATATTAAAATTAATATAATTATTCCAAATAAGATCATTTTTATTTAATTAAAATTGGTATTGGTTAATTAGTTGTTTTAATAGTGGTAGTTTGGGGAATAATTATTTTTTCCCAGTTTATTTGATTTAAAGTGTTTTCCGTCCAATTAGAAATTGATTTAGTGAAATTAAATTGAGAGAAAAGATAAAAGAGAACGGAAGCAATAATTAAGGTGCTAAAGAAAGTACCTAAAGAATGAAAAGTGCCGTTTAAAAAGCTCAACCAAATTGATTTTGAAGGTTTAGTAAATTTCTCTATTTTTTGATTAATATTTTTGAGCTCTTGAAGAATTTCTTGATTTTGATTCATATTATTTAATTAAAATTTTAATGATTCAGTAATGTTTTTAAATTCTTCAACTGATGGTTGAAGGTGTGGAATCGAAGATAAAACCGGTTGAATATTATCGTTTTGAGATCTAGGAATAATATGAATATGAGCATGAGGAACTTCGTTGCCCATTGTTAAAAAACTAATAAATTCTGGATTAAGAGTTGAATTTTTGATATTTAAGGCAATTTTTTGGGCTAATTGACAATATTCACTAAAATTAGGAAGGTCATAGACCCAACGATAATGAATCTTAGGAATTAATAGAGTATGACCAAGGGAAACTGGATTAATGTCTAAAAAAGCTAAAAATTTATCATCTTCGTAAATTTTATGACAAGGAATTTCCCCTTTTACAATTTTACAAAAAATACAATCATCCATAAATCAGTTTATCAGGTTTATCAAGTTTTTGAAGTTATTTGTCGATATTTGGATAAATTTTTTTGATGGTTTTAACTATAAGTTTTTTGACTTCATCAATTGATTTATCTTTTATAATTAAACCAGCAGCAGCTTTGTGACCTCCACCGCCAAGAGCGGCAGCAATTTGACTAAGATCAAACTTAGAAGAATCACGGGTGCGAAAACTAACTTTAATATTATTTGATTGATATTCAATGACAGCAATTCCAATTTGCCAACCGGTAATTGATTTTAATAAATTAGCAATATCAGAGCTACTAACGGCGGTTGGGTTTAGGTCGTTATCTTTGATGCTTTGATGGTCAAGAGAAGCAATAGCCACACTATCAGAAAGATAGTTTTCGATGGAGTTTAAAATTAGAGATAAAAACTTGAGACGATCAGGATGGTCATTATTTTCGATATCAAAAATTAATTGTGTGAAATCTGGATATAGCTTAGTTAACTCGGTAGCAATTTGAAAAGTTTTATAAGTGGTACCAGAGTATTTAAAACCACCGGTATCAGTATAAAGACCAATAAAGAGGCAGGCGGCAATATCGGGAGTGATTTTTATTTTATTAGATTTAAAAAGATTAAAAATTAATTGAGAAGTTGAAGGACAAGAGGTGTCGATTAAATTTATATCAGCAATACCTTTATTGGAAAAATGATGGTCGATATTAATCGTCTTTAAATTTTTAGGAAAAACTACTTCTTTGAGACGAGAGATATGTTGAGTGGCGGCAATGTCGTTGATGATGAATAAATCGTAGTTTGATAATTCCAGATCAAAAAAATTCTTTTTAATAATTTTATCCGCTCCAGGAAGTGTAGAAAAATTACTAGGAAATTCAGAATCACCGCTAATTAAGGTTACTTTTTTGCCCATATTAGATAGGGCATAAAAAAAAGCCAAATTACTACCAATAGAGTCTCCGTCTGGACTAGGATGGAGGGTAAGTAAAATATTTTTGGCTTTTTTTATTTCTGACCAAATTTTTTTATTCATATTTTTAACCAAATTTTGGATAACAACATTTTTTGTATTTTTTACCAGAACCACAAGGACAAGGGTCATTGCGACCAACAACTTTATCATTTTGAACCGTTACTTGTTTCGGTGGTAATTCGGTTTCAACCTCTGGATTCTCCAACATTGAATCTCCCCTGCCTTCAGTAACGTCTTTAGGAATTAGTTTTGGATCAGTTACTGGTTCAAGACGGAAAATTTTTCTGACTAGATTATATTCAAATTGAGACATTAGCCGTTGAAACATTTCATAGCCTTCTTTTCGATATTCAATTAAAGGATCTTTTTGGGCATAGCCACGAAGTCTGACACCATCGCGAAGATCATCAAGAGCAGTTAAATGTTCAACCCAAAGAGGATCTAGGGTAGAAATAATGGCGTAGGTTAGAATACTATTGCCTAGATCTTTGCCGAAATAATCGACCCGTTGAGACCATTGGTCGGTGAGTAATTTAATTAAAAATTCTGACGGGTTATTGACTTTTTCCAATTGTTTTTTAAGATCATTTCGTTGACGAGGATCGAGAGGTAAAATTTCAGCAAATTCCAAAATTACTTTTTCTAAATCAATTTTACCAGTTTCATAGGCAGTATTAAGAGAAATAATGGAATTAATCTGAGTTTCTACATTTTTAAAAACAGTTTCTTTATTTTTTTCAGGATTTTCTTTTTGATTTAGAAGAGCAGCATCGCGCAATTGATAAACAATCTTTCGTTGTTTATTAATAACGTCATCATATTCGACTAAATTTTTACGGGCATCAAAGTTATAACCTTCAACTTTAACTTGAATTTGTTCAATGACTCGGGAAACTAATGGATGAGTTAAAGGGACATCTTCTGGCATGTTGAAACGACTCATTAATGAACTAATTTTTTCACCACCAAAAACTCTCATTAAATCATCGTCTAGGGCTACATAAAATTGACTGAAGCCGGGATCGCCTTGACGGCCAGCTCGACCACGAAGTTGATTATCGATACGACGAGATTCGTGTCGTTCGGTACCAATAACACAAAGCCCTCCAAAAGATAAAACTTCATCGTGTTCTTTTTGCCATTTTTCTTTATCAACTCCATCTTTGGGTCCACCAAGGATAATATCAACACCTCGACCAGCCATATTAGTAGCAACAGTAATGGCCGATTTTTTACCAGCTTTTGAGATAATTTCAGCTTCAGAACGGTGGTTTTTAGCATTTAAAACTTGATGTGGTAAGCCTTTTTTTCTTAACAAAGAGGAAATAATTTGGTTTTTTTCAATGGAAGTAGTACCAATTAAGACTGGTTGACCGGCTTTATAACGGTCTTCGATAAAATTGGCAATGGCGGCATATTTTGATCTTTGAGATTTGAAAATTAAATCACCTTGGTCGTTTCTCTGTTTGGGCTTATTGGTGGGAATTGGAACAACATCTAAATTATAAATTTTCTTGAATTCTTCCGCTTCAGTGGCAGCGGTACCAGTCATGCCAGCTAATTTTTGATATAGTCGGAAATAATTTTGGAAAGTGATAGTAGCCCAAGTTTGGGATTCTTGTTGAACTTTAACTCCCTCTTTAGCTTCAACAGCCTGATGAAGACCGTCAGACCAACGACGACCATTCATGAGACGACCAGTGAATTCATCAACGATGATTATTTCATTGTCTTTGACAACGTAATCTTTATCTTTATGAAAGATAGCTCGAGCTTTAATGGCATTTTCAATATAATGAATGGTTTCAAAAGATTCTTCATATAAATTGGAAACATTTAAGACTTTTTCGACCTTGCGGATGCCATATTCAGAAAGAGTAGCCGATCGAGACTTTTCATCAATAACATAATCTGTTGGTTGAAGTTTTGAGGCAATTTCAGCAAATTTGTAATATTTGTCGACTGGCTGATTGTTGGGTGAGGAAATAATAAGTGGAGTTCTGGCTTCATCAATTAAAACAAAGTCAACTTCATCGACGATGGCAAAGTGGTGTGGTCGTTGAACAACTCGACTTTGATCGGGAGCCATGTGGTCACGAAGATAATCAAAACCGAATTCATTATTGGTGCCATAGGTAACATCAGCTAAATAAGCTTCTTGACGAGTAACGGGTTTTAAATGAGCCAAACGATCATCAACGGTTTCATTGGGATCGGTATAATTTGGATCCAAAATGAAAGACTGGTCACTAATAATACAAGAAGTAGTTATTCCTAAAAAACTAAGAGCTTTAGGGTACCAACCAGCACCGACTCGAGTTAAATAATCGTTTGGAGTAACAATATGAACCCCTTTTTCAGTCAGGGCATTTAAATAGGCAGGGAAAACAACGGAATGAGTTTTACCTTCGCCAGTTTTTTGTTCAGCAATGGCACCTTGATGAAGAGTTATAGCGGCAATAAGTTGAACATCATAGGCCCGCTCTCCAATAGTTCGCTTGATAGTTTCACGAACAACAGCAAAGGCTTCAGGGAGAATATCTTCTAAAGATTTACCTTGTTTTAAAAGTTCTTTAAAATAAACAGTTTTTTGGGCTAATTCATTATCTTTTAATTTGGAAATTTCAATTTCAAAATTATTGATCTTTTGAATAATCGGTTTATAGGAGTTGATGCGGCGAATATCTTCATCAAATAAATTTTTTAATAACTTAAACATAGGGTAATTATATCTTAAAAAACACCGGTCTGGACCTCTCCTTTCTTTTGATAAGAAAGGTCCAGACGAGGGTGGCTCCTCTAGCTAATTTTGGGTTTGATAACGTCGAAGTTGGTATAGGGAATTAAAACCTTTGGAATCTTGATTGATCCATCGGCTTGTTGATGATTTTCAATAATGGCTAAGACAGCACGATCGGTAACAAGGGTAGC